>JBLINN010000159.1:0-9703 GCA_047639325.1 Paracoccaceae bacterium
CGCTGACCAAGGCCGATACCGGGCAGGGCATCGTCGCCGGTCTGTCCGTGGCCTTTATCGCCATCATTGCTGATCGCATCCTGTCCGCCGCTGCCCGCCATACTCGCCATAA
The DNA here is from genome assembly GCA_047639325.1 of Paracoccaceae bacterium. Lineage (GTDB taxonomy): Bacteria > Pseudomonadota > Alphaproteobacteria > Rhodobacterales > Rhodobacteraceae > NVQY01. Next base: position 113 of record JBLINN010000159.1, read on the forward strand.
AATGGGGCTTGAGACATGACAACACCTGCCCAGTCCGCCCAGTCCGCCCAGTCCGCCCTGAACCGCGCCGCCGATCTGGCGATCTGGGACAATCCCACAGATGTCGAATTGCTGGGCGGCGGCATCACCAATTTCAACGTCTCGCTGGTGGATCGCGGCAAGCGTTATGTGGTGCGCGTCGGCACCGACATCCCGCTGCACCAGATCATGCGCTTCAACGAACTGGCCGCGCATCGCGCCGCACAATCTGTCGGCATCGCGCCGCCGATTACCCACGCCGAGCCGGGCATATTGGTGCTGGAGTTCATCGACAGCACCCCCTTGGACGAGGCCGCCGTGCGTGACCCCGAAAACCTGTCCCGCATCGTGCCGCTGCTAAAGCGTTGCCATGTCGACGTGATGCAGGCCCTACGCGGCCCGGTCCTGACCTTTTGGGTGTTCCACGTGTTGCGCGACTATGCCGCCACCCTGCGCGCCGATGCCTCGCCCTATGCGGCGAAACTGAACGACCTGCTGGCCACCGCCGACCAACTGGCCAAGGCGGTGGGCAAGGTGGATCTGGTGCTGGGCCATAACGACCTGCTGGCCGCCAATTTCCTGGACGATGGCCGTCGCCTGTGGCTGCTCGACTGGGAATATGCCGGGTTCAACAGCCCGCTGTTCGATCTGGCCGGGCTGGCATCCAATAACGGGCTAAGCCCGCAACAGGAAAACTGGCTGCTGGAAACCTATTACGACGCCCCAGCCACCGACCACCTGATGCACCGCTTCCACGCGATGAAATGCGCCTCGCTGCTGCGCGAAACCATGTGGAGCATGGTGTCAGAGACCCATTCCGACATCGACTTTGATTATGCCGCCTACACGGCGGAAAACCTGTCGCGTTTCCAAACCGCCCTGTCTGACTTTTCTGCCTGATTTTAAATCCCTGTGAGGACAACATGACTACTCTTCCATCCAGCGCCAAGGCTGTCATCATCGGGGGCGGCATTGTCGGCTGTTCAACCGCCTATCACCTCGCCAAACTGGGCTATAGCGATGTGGTTCTGCTCGAGCGTAAAAAGCTGACATCGGGCACCACCTTCCACGCCGCCGGGCTGGTGGGGCAGTTGCGCAGCAGCGCCAATATCACGCAATTGCTGGGCTATTCCGTTGATTTGTATAAACGTTTGGAAGCGGAGACCGGGCAGGCGACCGGCTGGAAGATGAATGGCGGACTACGGCTGGCCTGTAACCAGGAACGCTGGACCGAGGTCAAACGCCAGGCCACCACCGCGCATTCCTTTGGGCTGGACATGCAATTGCTGACCCCGTCCGAGGCCCGCGATCTGTGGCCGCTGATGACGGTGGATGACGTGGTCGGCGCGGCGTTCCTGCCCACGGATGGCCAGGCCAACCCGTCGGATATCACCCTGTCGCTGGCCAAAGGCGCGCGCATGGCCGGGGCGCGGATATATGAGGATACCAAGGCGACAAAGATCGAACTGGAAGACGGTAAAATCACCGGTGTACACACCGATCAGGGCTTTATCGCCTGCGAAAAGGTCATCCTGTGCGGCGGTCAATGGACCCGTGGTTTTGCCAAAACTGTCGGTGTGAACGTGCCGCTGGTGTCGGTCGAACACCAATACATGGTGACCGAACAGATCGACGGGGTGACGCCTGATATGCCCACCCTGCGCGACCCGGATCGGCTGACCTATTACAAGGAAGAGGTCGGTGGGCTGGTGATGGGCGGCTATGAACAGAACCCGATTCCCTGGGCGACGCAGGGCATCCCGCCGGGGTTCCACTATACGCTGCTGGATTCCAATTTCGACCATTTCGAACCACTGATGGAATTGGCCTTGGGCCGGGTGCCCGCGCTGGAAACCGCTGGCATCAAGACGCTGACAAATGGCCCCGAAAGCTTTACCCCCGATGGCAATTTCATCCTGGGCGAAGCGCCCGAGCTGAGAAACTTCTATGTCGGCGCCGGGTTCAACGCCTATGGCATTGCTGCCGGTGGTGGTGCTGGCATGGCGCTGGCCGAATGGGTCGCCAATGGCGAACCGCCGTTCGATCTGTGGCCGGTGGACATCCGCCGCTTTGGCCGCCCGCATTTCGACACTGACTGGATCCGCACCCGCACGATGGAGGCGTATGGCAAGCATTACACCATGGCCTGGCCGTTCGAAGAACACGATTCGGGCCGCCCCTGCCGCAAATCCCCGCTGTACGATGTGCTAAAGGCGCGCGGCGCCTGTTTCGGCGAAAAACTGGGGTGGGAGCGCCCGAACTGGTTTGCCGAAAAGGGCCAGGACCCCAAGGATATCTACAGTTTTGAGCGGCAAAACTGGTTTGCCAATGTCGGCGCCGAACATAAGGCCGGACGCGAGGCGGCCGTGTTGATCGACCAGACGTCATTCGCCAAGTTCACCCTGAAAGGCCCGGACGCCGAGGCGGCCCTTAGCTGGATTGCCGCCAATGATGTGGCCAAGCCAGTCGGCTCGTTGATCTATACGCAAATGCTGAACGACAAGGGCGGCATTCAGTGCGACCTGACCGTGGTTCGCATGGCGCTGGATGAATATTACATCGTCACCGGAACCGGCTTTGCCACCCACGACTTTGATTGGATCGCCCGCAATATCCCCAAGGGCATGAATGCCCAACTGGTCGATGTAACTTCCGCCTATTCGGTGCTGTCGTTGATGGGGCCAAAGGCGCGCGACATTCTGGAACAGGTGACCAATGACGATGTGTCCAACCCTAGCTTCCCGTTTGGCACAGCGCAAACCATCGGCATCGCCGGCTGTCCGGTCAATGCGCTGCGGGTGACATATGTGGGCGAACTCGGGTGGGAACTGCACCTGCCGGTGGAATATGCCAGCACGGTGTATCAAGCGCTGACCGGGGCAGGGGCGGCGTTTGGCCTGCGCGATGCCGGATACCGGGTGATTGACTCGATGCGGCTGGAAAAAGGCTATCGTGCCTGGGGGGCGGACATTGGCCCCGACCATACCCCGGACGAGGCCGGGCTGGGCTGGGCGGTAAAGCTGAAAAAGAACATAGATTTCAAAGGCCGCGCGGCGGCCCAGGCGCAGCGCAGTGCGGGCGTCAAGAAACGCCTGGCCTGTTTCACCACCGACCCCAGCGTGGTGCTGTCCGGACGCGAGACGATTTATCGCGACGGCGAACGGGTCGGCTGGCTGACCTCTGGCGGGTTTGGCTATACGCTGGATCGCTCGATCGGCTACGGCTATGTGCGCCGCGCCGAGGGCGTTGATGCCGAATATGTGCTCAGCGGCAATTACGAGCTGGAAGTCGCGACCAAGCGGGTGCCCTGCACGGTTCAGCTCGGCCCGCTCTACGATCCCAAGATGGCGCGGATCAAAGCTTGATCACCGTAGGGTGTGCATTTTGCGCACATTCCCGGCCTCGGCCCTTAGGGGTGCGCAAAATGCACACCCTACGGCGTGGTGATATTTTCATCGGTTTATCTGTGTGGTCGCGGGGGCGCAGGCGGCTGGGCATATTTTTGTTGCAAAACCTGAGCCTGCGCCATACCGTCAATATATGAACACATCGTTCATATATGAACGGAATTGACGATATGACAAGCAAACCAAACTGGATGGTGTCGCGCGCTGACCTGGCGGCACAACGCCCGCTGGATACGCAATCGCGCGGACGTCCCCTGACCGAGGCAGAGCGCGGGTTTGCCACGGCGCTAGAGCAGGTCTTTGCCCAAGGCATCCACGATATGTCCAAGGTCGCCGAAGCATTGGCCGCCGATCAGGTCCCGGCCCCGATATCGGGTGGCACCAACTGGGATGGTCGCAAACTGGCCGAAGAGCTGAGCGCGTTAAATGCCTCGCTTGATGCCGCATTCGAAGAGCACGGGTATGGCGCTTGAATTTCGCTCTGTAAGCAAAACCTTTACCGACAAGGTCGGTCGCGAATTGGTCGCTGTCAAAGACATCAGCTTTGCCACCCAAGCGGGCGAATTTGTCGCCGTTGTCGGCCCCTCGGGCTGTGGCAAAAGCACCATCCTGAACATGACGGCGGGGCTGTATCAACCAACACAGGGCGAAGTTCTTGTGTCCGGGAAAAAAGTGACCCGCCCCAATTCCCACGTGGGTTTCATGCTGCAAAAAGACCTGCTGCTGCCCTGGCGCACAATCGAGGCAAACGTCGCCTTTGGCCTGGAATCGCGTGGCTTTTCGCGCCGTGACTGCCGCGATATGGCGCGGGCGCGGCTGGATGAATGCCACTTGCACGGGTTTGGCGATTATTACCCCTATCAGCTGTCCGGCGGCATGCGCCAACGCGCGGCCCTGGCCCGGACCCTGGCGATTGAACCCGATGTCATCCTGCTGGACGAGCCGTTTTCGGCGCTCGATGCGCAGACCAAAATCATCATCCAGCGCAATTTCGCCGAAACCATCGCGCAGGAAAACATCACCACCCTGCTGATCACCCATGATCTGGCCGAAGCCGCGTTTATGGCCGACCGCATTTTGGTTCTGTCGGGCCGTCCCGGGACGATTATTGACGAAATAACCGTCGATCTGCCGGATCGCGGCAACCCGACGGCGCGGCGGCAAAATCCAAAGATCACCGACTATATCAACCACCTCTTCGACCTTCTGAAACTTCAGGACGCTGAAGAGCTTATCTGAAACACAAAAAAACATTCAGGGAGACGACCCATGAAAAAGACTTTACGGACACTGATCGCCGGGATCGGGCTGGCGGCACTGGCCAGCATGGCAATGGCGCAGGAAAAGGTGACTTACCTGTTCCCGGCCCCTGATTTCCTGCCCGCGTTTGCGCCGTTCAAACTGGCGATGGCCAAGGGTTATTACAAAGACGCCGGGCTGGACGTGACCTTTCAGGTGGGCAAGGGCGGCGCGGATGTGGCCAAGCAGGTCGGCGTCGGCAATGTCGATCTGGGCGGCGGCATTGGCGATACCGCCATCATCGTGCGCGCCAATGGTATTCCGGTCAAAGGCGTGGCGGTTTTGGGGTCTGAATCCCTGACCCAGATCAACTGGCGCACCGATGCGGGCATCAGTTCTGTTGCGGATCTAAAGGGCAAGTCGGTTGGGGTTCTGTCGTTTCAGGACACCACTTATTACAACCTGCTGGCAGTGCTGGCCAGCGCCGGCCTGACCAAAAATGACGTGGATATTCAGGCGGTTGGGCCGGGGGGTATCATCAAGCTGATGATCACCGGTGACATTCAGGCGTTTTCCGGCGTGCCCGAATGGGCCGGGGCCATTCGCGGTGCCGGGGTTGATCTGCACATGCTGCCAATCAACGATATTTTCCCGGCGATGGCGCAGGCAATCATCGCCTCGGACGATATGATCGCCAACAATCCCGACATGGTGCGCGCCTTTGTTCAAGCGACTATCCGTGGCTATAAAGACGTGATCGCCGACCCGGAACAGGCGGCCAAGGATTACGTTGCCGCCGTGCCTCAGCACGAAGGCAAGGAAAAGATCATGGAAGGCATCATGCGCGCCTATATCTCGCTGGTTTACGGCGCGGATGTCGACAATTTCGGCAGCTTCGACGAGGCGCGATTGAAGGCTGTGCAAGAGTTCTATGTCAGCCATGAAATCGTGCGCGAAGCGGTGCCGATTGCTGACACTTACACCAATGCATTTGTCAAATAGGCACCCTGCTCTGGCCGGTTCTCACTGGCCGGGGCGTCCCCACTAAATCCAAGGTACACACCGCATGAAATACGCCCCAATCGCCATGACCGCCGTGGTTTTCGTGCTGTTCCTGCTCGCCTGGGAATACCTGCCGCCCGCCTTTGACGTCCCGCGCTATATCCTGCCCACCGCCAGCCAAAGCTTTGATGAACTGCTGCGGATGATCCGGCTGGACAACCTGATCGGGCACACGATCTCGACCTTTGTGATGACCCTGATTGGCTTTACCCTCGGCAGCCTGATGGGCGCGATCATCGGCTATCTGCTGGGCATGTCGGTGTTCTGGGAAAAGGTCCTGTCCCCCTACATCCTGGCCCTGCAAATCGCGCCGAAAGTGGCCTTTGCCCCGCTGTTCATCATGTGGTTCGGGTTTACCTTCTGGCCCAAGCTGCTGGTCACCATCCTGATCGTGTTCTTCCCGATCCTGGTCAACGTGCTGCAAGCGATGAAAACTGTCGACCGCGATATCATCAACCTCGCACGCGCCTATAACCTGACGCGCTTCGAAATCTTTCGCAAAATCGAATTTCCCTCGACGCTGCCCGCCTTGATGGCCGGTCTGCGGATCGGCTCCACCTTGGCCGTTATCGGCGTCACTGTGGGCGAGCTGGTGGGGGGCAACTCAGGCCTTGGCTTTCTGATTTCCTACGGCGAGGGCCAGGCAAATGCCGCGATGGTGTTCAACGCCATCCTGCTGCTCACCCTGATCGGTGTCACCCTTTATTCGGCCGTCACCTATGTCGAAACGCGGCTTCTTCACTACATCCCCAAAGCGGAGCATTGATATGACCTCTCAACCCAATTTCCCCAGCATCGAACCCGAAGACGTCAGCCTGCCGGATGGTCAATCCTTGGCTGACTATGTCGAAAGCCGGGTTGCCCGGTATGAAACCCGCAAACTTGACTGGAACGCGTTGAAATTCCAATCAGATTTCGACCCGAAATACAAACGCGCCCAGATGCGGTACATGGGCACCGGTGCCACCGGCGTCGCCAGCGACACCAACGTGGTCGCGGCGGAACATTTCACCTTTTCCACCATGGTCCTGCCCGCAGGTTGCGAAGGCCCATCGCATATCCACCGCGACGCGGAAGAGGTGTTCTTTATCCTCAAGGGTCAGAAAATCCGCCTGTTCATCGAACATCAGGGCGAGGAATACGAAACCGTCCTGTCCGAACGCGACCTGATCTCGGTGCCGCCCGGCGTCTACCGTGGCCTGCGCAACGAAGGCATGGAAGAAGCGCTGATGTGCGTGATGATCGGCAACCCCAAACCGGTCATGCCGACCTATCCAGACACGCATCCACTGGCCAGCGTCAAGCGCGGCTAACCCAAGCATAGGAGGGATAAGACATGGACAGGCAAGACCGTCGTGACCGGGTCGAGGCGCGGGTTAACCAAGGGCTGACCGCGCGCTGGTATCCGCTGTGCAAAACCGTCGAAGTCCGCGCAGATCGCCCTTATGCTGCCAAGGTTCTGGGGCACAAACTGGTGCTGTGGCGCGACCAGGACGACCAGATCCAATGTATCGAAGATTACTGCCCGCATCGCGGCGCGCCGTTGTCGCTGGGCGAGGTGCACGAGGGTAAAATCGGCTGTCGCTATCACGGCATCATCATGTCGGGGCAGGGGGTGATCGAACAGGTCCCGGCCATGCCAGAATGCGCGTTTGAGGGGCGCAAAACCAACCAGGCCTATCAAACCACCGAAGTATCAGGCGCGGTGTTTGTCTTTATCCCCGGCGAAACCCAGACAGACCCAATCCCGTTTGAAACCCCACAAGAACTCTCCGATCCTGACTGGACGGGGTTCCTGTGCACGTCCGTGTGGCAGACAAACTATCGCCTGGCGCTGGATAACCTCGCCGATCCGATGCATGGCTGCTATCTGCACGCCCAAAGCTTTACATTGGCCTATGGTTCCAAACAGGATCTGGTGGAACTGACCGAGACCGACGGCGGCTTTCGCGTCAGCCGTGTCGGGCAAACCGGCGCCAATTTCGACTGGATCGAGATGATGGTGAATGACGGCAATTTTTACTGCCATCTGGATATCCCTTATCCCCCCGCCGCCGGTCCGGGCGGGCATATGCGCATCGTCGGCTTTGTCTGCCCAATTGACGAAGTCAGCTGCAAAGTGTTCTTCTGGCGGTTGCGCAAAGTGCAGGGTGTGGAACGCGACGCCTGGCGGTTCTTGTACAGGGCCAGTCTGGAACAACGCCATTGGCATGTGCTGGAACAGGACCGTGTCATGTTGTCGGAAATGACCCCGGACGCGGGCAAGCGCGATATGCTGTATCAGCATGACCTTGGCGTGTCGCGAATCCGTCAGTTATTGTTGCAAGCTGCTGGCGCCCAGATTGATGCCGAAGCGGCGCTTATGGCGGCGCAGTAGCGGCATGCTAATGGACAGAACCATTCTTGTTACCGGCGCTGCACGTGGTCTGGGGCGGGCGATTGCGCTGGACGTCGCCAGTAAAGGCGCGCGTCTGGTTCTGGGCGATATCAACGTTGAGGGCGGGCAAGAAACCGCCCGGATGGTGGCGGATGCAGGCGGGACCGCCCGGTTCTGCCCGGTTGATCTGGGTGATCCCGCGTCGATCACCGCGTTGATCGGCGATATCGTGGCACACGAAGGCCAGCTGGACGGGTTGGTCAATAACGGCGCCATCGCCACCGGGATCGGCGGCAAATCCCATGACGAGATCGAGATTGAGACTTGGGATAGGGTGATGGCCGTCAACGTGCGCGGTGTGTGGCTGATGATCACCGCCGCCGCGCCGATGCTGGCCGCCTCGGGCCATGGACGGATTGTGAATGTCGCGTCTGACACCGCCCTGTGGGGCGCGCCGAAACTGTTGTCTTATGTCGCCAGTAAAGGCGCTGTGATGGCGATGACCCGCTCGCTGGCGCGCGAATTGGGCCCGGATAACATCGGGGTGGTGGCGATAGCGCCGGGCATCCTGACCACTGAATCCACCGAATATGTCCCACCCGAACGCCACCAGCTCTACGAACAAGGCCGCGCGGTCCCCGGCCCACAACCGCCCGAAGACGTGGTCGGCACCGTGGCCTTCCTGCTCGGCGACGCGGCGCTGACCCTGACGGGCCAAACCCTGCCGGTGAACCGGGGGTTTGTGTTCACATGACCATGTTTGGGCAGGATAAAACCATTGCGGGCCTCAGGGCTCGGATGCGGGCAGGGGACCCTGATAAATGTCTGGTGATGCTGCACGGCATCGGCAGCAACAGCAGCTCTTTTGACCGGCTGGCAGCCCAGATGCCTGATGATATCACCCTGATCGCCTGGAACGCGCCGGGCTATCCCGGCTCTGCTGCGCTGCCTTCGCTGCACCCGGTGGCAGCGGATTATGCGCAGCGCCTGCTTGATCTGGCGACGGCCCTGACCCTGCCGCGCTTCACCCTGCTGGGCCACTCCCTCGGGACGCTGATTGCCACAGAATTCGCCGCGCTGTATCCGCAACAGGTAAACAGCCTGATCCTGCTGGCCTGCGCCCAAGGCTATGGCATCAAACCCGGCACACCCCTGCCAGACAAAGCCGCCAAACGGCTGGACGATCTGGCAACCCTTGGCCCGCAGACCTTCGCCCAGACCCGCGCCCCCAACCTGATGCACGCGCCCGACAGCCAACCGGATGTCAAAGCTGAAGCGATCAAAACGATGGCGTCCATCACCCCGGATGGTTACGCTCAGGCCGTCCACATGCTGGCCACCGGCACGCTGTTGTTGCGCGCCGCAGATGTCGCCACGCCCAGTCTGGTGCTGGTCGGCGCCAAGGATCGCATCACGCCGCCAACGCAAAGCCTTGCAACCCATCAGGCGCTGCAGCAAAACAGCCCAAACCTGCCGCATATCTTCGCC
>JBLINN010000160.1:0-9658 GCA_047639325.1 Paracoccaceae bacterium
GGTCAACGCCAGCGCGTGGTGATCGCCATGGCCATCGTGCAGCGCCCAAACTTGCTGATCGCGGATGAACCGACAACCGCGCTGGATGTGACCACGCAGGCGCAAATCCTGGATTTGTTGCGTGAATTGGTGGCGGAATTTGGCATGGGGATGCTGATGATCACCCATGATCTGGCCGTGGTGTCCGACATAGCTGATCGAATCGTGGTGATGCGTCAGGGCGAGGTGGTGGAGCAGGGCCAAACGGCTGCGCTATTCGCCAACATGACCCACCCCTATACCCGTGCGTTGTTCGCGGCGTCGGGGCATCAGGTGGATTTGCCGGACCTGCCGGGCAAAGATGACCCAATCCTTGAGGTGCAAAATGCGGTGCGCGACTATGCCCTGCCCCGCACCCGGCTGTTTGGGAAGCGTGAGTACGCCCATGCAGTGCGCGATGTCAGCTTTACCATTCACGCCGGTGACCGGGTGGGGTTGGTGGGCGAAAGCGGTTGCGGAAAATCGACCCTAACACGGGCTATTCTGGGGCTGGAGCCGCTGCAAAGCGGTGAAATCCGCGCCTTTGGCAAACCCGTGGGGCCAGATATGAACCCGGCCCTGCGCAGCGGTTTGCAGGTGGTGTTCCAGGACCCTTACGGCAGTTTCAACCCGCGTCACCGGGTGGCCCGGATCATTACCGAACCTTTCCACCTGATGCCACGCCCGCCCGAAGGCGTCGAACGCGATACGGCGATTGCCGAGGCTTTGACCGCCGTAGGCCTGCAGCTGTCGGATGCCAGCAAATACATCCATGAATTCTCTGGCGGGCAGCGGCAGCGCATCGCGATTGCCCGCGCTCTGATCATCCGCCCGGAACTGATTGTGTTTGACGAGGCGGTCTCGGCGCTGGATGTGTCGATCCGGGCGCAGATTCTGGACCTGATCGCGGGCCTGTCGGACACCCATAACCTAAGCTATCTGTTCATCAGCCATGATCTGAGCGTTGTGCGCACGGTCACAGACAGCGTGATGGTGATGCAGGGCGGGCGGATTGTGGAGCGAGGCCCGACCGAAACGGTGTTTTCGAACCCGCAGCACCCCTATACCCAATCCCTGATCGCCGCCGCGCCAAAGCTGCCCGATCTTGACCACCTGAAAAGGAGCCCTGCCCATGTCTGAACCCCTTTGGTTTGATCCGTCTTTGTGCCTGATCGGCGGCGCCTGGGTGCCCGCCACCAGCGGGGAAACCCTGGCCATGGTGAACCCGTCCGACGGCAGCACCATCTGCCAGATCGCACGTGGGGACGCCGCCGATATGGATGCGGCCGTGGGCGCTGCGCAGGCCGCACTGGACGGCGATTGGGGCCGGATGACGGCGCTGGAACGCGGCCGAATCCTGACCCGGATGGGGCAGTTGGTGCTGGAAAAGGTTGATGACCTCGCCCTGCTGGAAGCGATGGATGTCGGCAAACCGCTGACCCAGGCGCGCGCCGATGCGGTGGCGCTGGCGCGGTACATGGAGTTTTATGGCGGCGCGGCAGACAAGGTGATGGGCGAGACTATTCCTTATCTGGATGGCTATACCGTCTATACCCTGCGCGAACCGCATGGCGTGACCGGGCACATTGTCCCGTGGAATTACCCGATGCAGATTATTGGCCGATCCGTTGGGGCGGCGTTGGCGATGGGCAATGCCTGCGTGCTAAAACCGGCGGAAGAGGCCTGTCTGACCGCGCTGGCCTTCGCCCATATCGCACAAGAGGCCGGGTTGCCGGATGGCGCGCTGAACGTGGTGCCGGGGTTGGGCGCCGAGGCTGGGGCGGCATTGTCTGGCCATCCCGGCGTGCAACATGTCAGCTTTACCGGATCGGTGGCCACAGGTGCGCTGGTGCAGGGCGCAGCGGCGCGGAATGTGGTGCCGGTGACGCTGGAACTGGGGGGAAAATCGCCGCAACTGGTGTTTGACGATGCCGATCTGGACGCGGCGCTGCCGTTTCTGGTGAATGCCGGGTGTCAGAATGCCGGGCAGACCTGTTCGGCTTCGTCCCGCATTCTGGTGCAGTGGGGCGTCTATGACGAGGTCAAGACGCGGATGGCTGCGGCCTATGGTGAGTTGACGGTGGGGCCGGCGGTTGATGATTTTCGGGTTGGGCCGCTGATCTCGACGCGGCAAAAAGAGATTGTCACTGGGTTTCTGGAAAAGGGCGCGGATTTGACCATCGCTGGGCAAGGGGTAATTGTAGAGGGTGCGCCAGAGAGCGGCGCCTATGTCCGTCCGACGCTGTTTGCGGATGTGCCGCCCGATCATCCGCTGGCGCGGGACGAGATCTTTGGCCCGGTTCAGGTGATTATCCCGTTTGAGACCGAAGAAGACGCGATGAGGATCGCCAATGGCACCGATTACGGCCTTGTTGCCAGTATCTGGACCCGCGACGGCGCGCGGCAGATGCGGTTGGCCAAGCGGTTGCAGGCGGGGCAGGTGTTCATCAACAATTACGGCGCGGGCGGCGGGGTTGAACTGCCGTTTGGCGGGGTCGGCAAATCGGGGCACGGGCGTGAAAAGGGGTTCGAGGCGCTGTACGGGTTTTCGCAGCTAAAGACCGTGGCGGCGTTTCATGGGTCATAGGACATGATCGACAAATCCGGCGACCGGGTGGGGCTGGCCATTGCGCTGTCGCTACTGTCGCTGGTGTTGTTCGACCTGATGGGGTTGATCATCAAGCATTTGTCGCCGGTCTATACCGCCGCTGAACTGTCGGCCTATCGCAACCTGATCGGCCTTATTCCCAGCATCATCGCGCTGTGGTCGGCGCGCGCCTGGCACGCGGGCGGGCGCAAGGTGCGGGTGCGGCAATGGCCGCTGGCGATCAGCCGGGGGATGTTCATCACGCTGGCGCAGTTTCTGTTTTACTATTCCCTCGGCCAGATGGCCTTTGCCACGACCACCACCATCACCTATGCAAATGCGCTGTTCATGACGGCGCTGGCCATCCCGATCCTGGGCGAAAGGGTGGGCGCAATGCGCTGGTTTGCGGTGTTGCTGGGATTTGGCGGCGTGCTGATGGTGGTGAAACCGGGCAGCGCGAGCTTTTCCATCGATGCGTTGGCGCCTTTGGGTGCGGCGTTTCTGTATGCGCTGGCCGGAGTCACGGCGCGGCGGATGGACAGGGATGTACCCAGCCCTCTGATCAACCTTTATTCGTCGGCCACTGCGCTGGTCGGGGCGTTTGCGCTGGCGATGTGGATGGGGGGTTTTTCCGACCTTAGGGCGACAACAGATCTGCTGTGGATCGCCTGTATGGGGCTGTTTGGCGGCTCGGCGGTGCTGTGCATGGTGATCTCGTTCCGCATGACCGACCAAAGCAACCTGGCCCCTTTCAACTATTTCGGTATCCCGCTGGCGTTTGTGTTTGGCTGGCTGTTCTTTGACGAGACCCCGTTTGGCGATCTGTTCCCCGGCGCGATCCTGATCGCAGCGGGTGGGTTGCTGGTGATCTGGCGGGAACGTCGCCTGAAATCACGCTGATCGACTGCCCCCGGTCAGGAGAGCAGGAACAGCGTGATTCCCGGGAACATCACCAGAAGGATCACCCGCACAATGTCAGTCCCGACAAAAAACATCACTGCCTTATAGGTTTCGACCATCGGCGTGGACCGGTCCATTGCGTTGATGATGAACAGGTTCATCCCCACGGGGGGCGTTATCAGCCCGACCTCGACCACGATCAGCACTAGAATACCAAACCAGATCGACACGTGTTCCACGCTCATCCCGAAATCAAGCGCGCTGATCACCGGGTAGAAGATTGGGATCGTCAGCAGGATCATCGACAGGCTGTCCATCAGGCAGCCAAAGACCAGGTAGAACACCAGGATCAGGGACAAAACCACCATCGGGCTGAACCCTTGGCTGACCACATAGTTCGACAATTCCTGCGGCACCTGCGTGAGGGCCAGAAAGCCGTTATAGAACCCGGCGCCCAGCACGATGAAAAAGATCATCGCTGTGGATCGGGCGGTGACCATAAAACTGTCGATCAGCGTAGAGAACGTGAGGCCGCCATTCAGCAGCGCAATCACGCCAGTGCCAAACGCCCCGACAGCCGCACCTTCGGTTGGGGTGAACCAGCCCAGATAGATGCCGCCCACCACCATGCCAAACACCAGCAAGACCGGCCACACCCGGACCAGCGCGGCAAAGCGTTCGCTGTAAGGAACTGCTGGCCGGATGCCTGCAGATTCCGGGTACAAACGCACATAGATCGAGATCGCCAGCACATAGCCCAGCGCCGCCAGAATGCCGGGAATGAAGGCTGCCAAGAACAGTTTGGCGATGTTCTGTTCGGTCAGGATGGCATAGATCACCAGCACCACCGAGGGCGGGATCAGGATGCCCAGCGTACCGCCTGCGGCCAGCGTGGCCGTCGAAAACCCGCCCGCATAGCCGTATCGCTTCAGCTCGGGCAGAGCCACGCGGCCCATGGTGGCCGCTGTGGCCAGTGACGAGCCGCAGATTGCGCCAAACCCGGCACAGGCGCCGATGGCAGCCATGGCCACGCCGCCCTTGCGATGGCCCAGAAAACTTTCGGCGGCTTTGAACAGCGCCGTCGACATGCCGCCCAGCGTTGCAAAATGCCCCATCAGCAGGAACATTGGCACGATGGTCAGCGAATAGCTGGAAAACGTCGTATAGGTCTCGTTCTTGAGCCGGGAAAAGGCCACGTTGGTGCCGTCGGTAACGATCACCAGACCCACCAGACCCACCACAAACATCGCCAGCCCGATGGGCACGCGCAAAAAAATCAGGACCATCAACGCCGGAAAAGACGCGATGCCAATTTCAAGAGAGCTCATTGTTCGGCCTCCACACCATCCCAGATGATAATGCGGCCGGTGAAAGCCTCGTAAATACGAACGGCGGCCACGTAGACGCCAACAAGCGCCGCCACAATGGCCCCGACAAAGCTGGCCGCATAGGCCCACCAGATCGGGAATTGCAGCAGAAACGTCGTCTCGCCGTAGCCCCTTTTGGACATCATGCCGTCGAATAGCCGCCAGGCGATCAACACCAGCACGGCGGCAAACAGGATGTCGATCAGCATGCGCAAATACCGGTTCACCTTTTTGGGAAACTGCACCGCCAGCACGTCCACACAGGCATGACCGGCTGTGATCTGGCAAATCGGGATAAAGGCAAAAATTGCAAAGGCGACGCCCGCCTCGACCAGTTCGAAATCGCCGGTGATCGGGCCAACACCCATATCAATCACCCATTTGGAAAACCCCGGCGCGATGCTTTCCATAAGATCCCCATGGAAAAAGCCGTTCAGGATTCGCCCCAGAATGGAAACACAGGTCAAGATGATCAGCAGGCTTAAGACAAAGCCGCCTGCAATGGCCATCGCCCGGGCCAGTTCCGTCATAAAGTTCTTTAACGCCATGTTCTGACCGCCCCCCGATACGCGAAACCGCGGCGCACAAGTCGCCGCGGTTCTTACAAGCCTTTATTGGCTTAGTCGGTGTATTTTTCAATCAACATCCGGGCTTCGTCGATCAGGGCCTGACCGTCTTTGCCTTTGGTGTTCATGTCAGCGATCCATTCATCATAGATCGGCTGCGACAGTTCGCGCCATTTGGCGGTGCCAGCCTCGTCGATGGTGATGATGTTGTTGCCCAGATCAACCGCGACCTGACGCGCAGCCACATCGGAATCTTCCTGCGTTCCACCCGCAAAGACCGAGAATTCCAGCCCCGAATTGTCGTCGATCACCTTTTTCAGGTCATCCGGCAGGCTTGCGTACTTGTCTTTGTTCATCGCCAGAACAAAGGTCAGAACATACAGCGCCTTGCCCGAAAATTCGGTGTGGTTATGCACCAGTTCCGACACTTTCAGCGCTGTGGTGACTTCCCACGGAATGGTTGTTCCGTCGATCACACCTTTGGACAGACCTTCGGACACAGCCGGAACCGGCATGCCAACCGGGGTTGCGCCCAGTTTGGTCAGCAGTGAGTTAACCGAGCGCGAACCGCCGCGGATCTTCATGCCTTGCAGGTCGGATGGCTGGTTGACCGGATCCTTGGTGTGGATCATGCCGGGGCCGTGCACCCATGTGCCCAGGATGTGCACATCCTTGAACTCGGTGTCTTTCCAATGCTTGTCGAACATTTCCCAATAAGCGCGCGATACAGCGCGGGCATTGGTCATCATGAACGGCAGTTCAAACACTTCGGTGCTGGGGAAACGGCCCGGCGTATAGCCGACCACGGTCCACACAATGTCGGCCACGCCGTCAATTGCCTGGTCCATCAGCTCTGGCGGCTTGCCGCCCAGCTGCATCGACGGATAACGATCAACTTTGATGCGCCCGCCAGAATCTTTTTCGACATTGTCCGCCCAGACATCCAGAACCAGCTTTGGCACGTTGGCCTGTGCTGGCAAAAACTGGTGCAGTTTCAGCGTGACTTCTTGTGCCAGTGCTGTTGTTGCTGTGAACCCGGTTGACAGTGCCGCGATGGCCGCTGCGCCGACAAAGCCCACTAGCTTTCTCCGATTGGTCATGTGATTCCTCCCTTAGACCCTACTTGAAGCAATATAATGCCCATCACTGATGATAATGCAATATAATGCCCATCACTGATGATAATGCAATATAATGCCCATCACTGATGATAATGCAATATATTGCCACACTCTTCCCGACATTTAGTCTGAACTCTCTTTATCCAGAGACGGATAATTATACAACTGACCGTTCGGTCGAACAATCCATATTTTTGCTACGACCCGGCTATTAGGTACTTTTGTAACTATCAAGCGGCCTCTTGCGCCACTTGGCCAGATCACAGTTGTAACCGCCCCTACTTGCCCTGTCACAATGACCCTGCCTGGGCTCATGCTGCGCTTCCTATCGGCAAAGCCCCACTGGTTAATCCGCGTCCAGAAGCGTCAGTTGGATCGGATCCAGCCCGTCGATGCCGCCGGTGATCACATCACCAGCCACCACAGGGCCCACACCTGCCGGTGTTCCGGTCAGGATCAGATCGCCAGGACGCAGGTGGTAAAAGCCGGACAGGTGGCAGATGATTTCATCAACCTTCCAGATCAGCTCGTCCAATGTGGCGTCTTGTTTGACCTCGCCGTTCACCTCTAGATGGATGCGTTGTGTGCCTAGATCACCCATGTCGGCGGCTTTGGTCAGGGGGGCGATCACCGCCGAATTTTCAACGTCTTTGCCCAGATCCCATGGCCGTTGCTTCGCCCGCGATGTCAGTTGCAGGTCGCGCCGGGTCATGTCCAGACTGCAGCCATAGGCATAAATCGCCGCGTTGGCCTGTTCCTTGGTGGCACGGAAAACCGGCGCGCCGATGGCCATCACCAGTTCCATTTCATAATGAAAGTTCTCGGTACCCGGCGGATAGGCAACCTCGGCCCCGCTTAGCACGGCGGCGCTGGGAGTTTTGGTAAAGTAAAACGGCGCCTCGCGGTCGACTTCGAATCCCATTTCGGCGGCATGGGCAGCATAGTTGCGCCCGACGCAGAAAACGCGGCCAACCGGATAGCCACGGCTTTCGCCGTTCACCGGGATGGTTGGGATGGCGGGCAGATCAAACAAGGTATCGGTCATTTCGCTCGCTCTTCGTAATAGCCCAGCTTGTCCTGCAAGGGGCGGTCATGGATGCGCACAAGAAAGGATTCCTTATCCGCTGTATGGGTCAGGTCGGCAAAGACCGGAGCCGTAAATGTGTCTTTTGGCCCCCATTTGACAGTCTTACCGTTCACCACGGTTTGACCTGTGCCCCGAATGACATGGAACGCGCAAGAGGCAGAGCGCAGCGGCGGCGAGTCCTTCTGACCCGCCTGAAGCATCATTGCGGTGAACCCCAGTGCCGGCAACATATCCGCGCCGGTTTCCGGGTTGACGTAATCCAGCTCTGCCACACCATCACCACCAAAGGCGGCCATCTGGCGCAGCGCCTTTTCGGTCTGCGCCCAAGGATAACGCATCATCGGATAGCGGCGCGGCGCCATACCCGGGCGCCGCGATGGAACCAAACCGGCAGCGCCGTATTCGACCTCGCTGGCGTCCGGGCGGTTGCGTTGCGCCTGCAATTCGCCCTCGATGGCATAAGACCCTTCAAGGTAATAAAACAACGGCAGATCCAACGCATCCAGCCAGATCACCGGTTCCGTGCCATCATGGCCGTGATCATGCCATTCGCCACCCGGCGTCAGCACCAGATCGCCCTCTTCCATCGGCAGACGTTCGCCGTTCACCACGGTAAAACCACCGGTACCTTCGACAATAATCCGCACTGCCGACGGCGTGTGTCTATGCGCAGGCGCGGTTTCGCCAGGTAGTAACAATTGCATTCCCAGATAGATCGACGCGGTGGCCTGCATCGCGCCATTGCCCCGTCCCGGATCGGACAACACCAATACCCGGCGTTCGGCCTTTTCCACCGGCGTCAGATCGCCTGCGCGCAGCAATAGCGGGCGCAGCGCGGTATAGTCCCAATAGCCAGATTTAGTGACCGGATTGGGCGCGTCATGCGGCAGCACGTTGCGCATCATTGGCCACAGCGGCGCAACCCCGGCCTTGGCCATGTCGTCGCGATAATCCTGCGGCAGATCTTCTAATGTTCCCAGCTTTTCCGTCATCAACCCACCCTCCCCGAGTGCCGAATCATGTTAAGATGTGTGCTTATTATATGTATACTTGTCAATAACCGATCCTTTTTCGCTTTTTCGCACCTTGACGATGCCTTAGCCTTGACGGGATTTTATTGATTGCGCACAAAGCCGTGCCGCGACCGGAGTGTACCATGAAACGCGTTATTTCCGCCGGAATGATCTGCCTGTTAACCGTATCAACCGCGACGGCGCGGCCTGCGCAGGTTACCGCCAATGTGAACGTTCGCACCGGGCCGGGCAGTTCGCACGAAAGTCTGGGTGTGTTGAACCAAGGCACCACCGTCGATTTGTTGAACTGCAACGATTCCGGCAGCTGGTGCGCCGTTGCTGCCCAAGGGCAGAACGGGTTTGTCTCGGGCCAGTATATTGTCGTCACTGGCGAAGAAGCCGGGACAGGGACAGCAGAGCGCGAGGACACGATCTGGCCACGCGCCTTTGGTCTGGACGGTGGCGCCTTTGTCGTCCTTTACGAGCCGCAATTCAGCGATTGGGACGATTTCCGCACGCTAGAGGCGGTGATCGCCGCCGAATATCACGCCAGTGAAACCGCCGACCCGATATTCGGGGTGATTGGCATGCGCGCCGCCAGTGCACGGGACACAAATACTGGCACCGTTGTGGTGTCGTCGATTGAACTGACACAGCTGGATTTCGCCGCCCTTGGCCGGGCTGACATCGAAAAACTGTCGCTGGGGGTTGGCAATCTGCTGCCCACCGGCCCGGTCACCATCGGCGAAGAACGCATTGTGTCCGGACTGGCCAACTATAAACAGCTAACCCGAATTATTCACCAGACTTTGATGATTTCCGTCAGGCACGCTGGATTGGCCGGGTTGACGGCGGCGGTTTGATCTGAGTGTTAATTTTCACTGAGAGTCCGACTCGAAACTCACTGAATGATTTCATTCCCTTGCAAGGAGGCGGACTACGCGCCTGATATGAGAGATAAGGAGCCAGGCCTCGGCACTGGCGATGGTTTTCTCCCAA
>JBLINN010000161.1:0-9625 GCA_047639325.1 Paracoccaceae bacterium
GCGCACACGGTCGCCCCACGGTCCGGTGTATTCTCTTGGGCTAGGGACATCACCGAAACCCCATGACGGCGCTGTGTGGCGCTGAATTTGGCTATAAACGGCATCGAGAAGCGGCCGCTCCATCTCGCCATGGCCAAAACGCCGTTTCTGATGTAGAACGGACAAGAAACGAGGAGCAGTTTGGCCCGACCCTGTGGAACCCTTCACTCGTCCGGCAAGAAAGAAATGATAAGGGCATAGGCGAATTTCGGGCATCGGAGTGCAGCATGATTAAACTCACAGCAAAGCAAGAGCGGTTTGTTGAAGAATACCTCATCGACCTGAACGCCACACAAGCTGCAATCAAGGCAGGGTACAGCGAAAGGACTGCGAAATCGCAAGGTCAGCGCCTGTTGACCAATGCTGACATCGCCGCCGCGATTGCAGCGGCCAAAGAGAACCGATCCGAGCGTACCGAGATAACCCAGGACTATGTGCTGACCAGCATTGTCGAAACTTTGGAGCGATGCAGGCAGGTTCGGCCGGTCGTTCGTGCCAACGGTTCGCCAGCAGTGGTTGAGACTGAGGACGGAACGCTTGTCCCGGCATTCAAATTCGACGCCGCCAACGCACTCAAGGCAGCTGAGTTGCTTGGCAAGCACCTGTCGATGTTCACCGACAAGGTGGATCACACCAGTTCCGACGGTTCAATGTCACCACAGCAAATGACAGAAGAACAGGTTGATGCGCGCCTGGCTGAGTTGGAGGCAAAGTGAGCAACATGACGACCCAATTATCCACCAAACTGGAACGCATCTCGCTACTTGAGCGCAAGCAATACCATGAAAGCGGGCGAGTGATTGACTACCTGTTCACCGAAGAGGGCGCGACGTCGCCAACCGGCGAATGGTTTTATCCACGTTCAGGCTATCCTAAGCACCTTGAGTTCTTCGCGGCGGGGGCGAAATATCGGGAACGCTGCTTTATGGCCGCGAACCGGGTCGGGAAAACACTCGGCGGCGCGTATGAAATGGCGCTGCACCTGACTGGCCAATATCCAGATTGGTGGACCGGACGGCGTTTTGACACGCCTATCAGCGCATGGGCAGCGGGCAAGACGAACGAAACCACCCGCGACACGGTGCAAGCGGCGTTGCTGGGCAAGGTCGGGCACGGTGACGGCAAGAAGGGCTTCACCGGGACTGGAACGGTTCGCCGGGATTGTTTGGGCGGTGTGACGTGGAGATCCGGCGTTGCTGACTTGGCCGACAAGGTCCGCGTCAAGCACGTATCCGGTGGCTGGAGTGAGTTGGGCTTCAAAGCCTACCATCAGGGTCGTGGTTCATTCGAAGGCACTGCGCTGCACGTCATATGGACGGACGAGGAAGTCCCGATTGATGTGTACGGCGAATGTCTGATTAGAACGGCCACGACAAACGGCATTCTGTTGCTGACGTTCACGCCGCTGGCGGGGCTGACGGAAACGGTGCTGGAGTTTTTGCCGGGTATGAAGCCGGGGGGTCAGTAAAATCACTGACGAAAAGCTAGGGTGCGGCTAGACCGAGCGGGGTTTTGTCGGGTTCTGTCAGGGGTCGATCTAGCGGGCATCACCGCCCCCTCTAGGGTCAAGGACGTACCGCCCTCTGACGCTGATGAAATCGCGCTAACAGTGCATTTGACGGCTCTTGTGCGGCAATAAACTCGTTCTGCACCTTACGGCCCGCTGCCAGCAACGCATTGCGCCGGTGTTTCATGCTGGCAATATGGCGGCTGACGGCTAGTTCTGTAGCTTTGGTGCTAGCTGGCTAGATCTCCATTCGTCCCACGCCTCGATCGCAGCTTTGTCTGCCTCAGCCTCAGCCTTCTTCATGATGGCATCGTATGGCTGGCCCCACGATTGCTTGCGGATGGCGTTACGGCAGTCCTCACACTCTGTGCAGTACCCGTTTTTTTCGGGGTTAAAGAGCGGGTTGAAATCTGCAAGTGCCCGCCCTCTGGTACCCGCTCCGCTGACGCCGCAGGCTGCTGTCCCGTCAGGCATGATGATGTGTTCCTTCAGGGTGCGGTAGTAACGCTTTGTCACCTGTATTCTGCGGGTGTTGTAAGCGGTGAATGAATGTCATTTCGTTTCCCTGCTGGATCTGTGCACTGCTATGGGCAATGAGACTGACCGGCCCACGCTGTAGAAAGCAGTGCCTAGGTGATGGCTGGTGAATGTGCTCGAAGTGTGACCGGTATGTGAAAAGGCCAGCGGCATTGGCGGTCTTAACGACGAATCCCATGCGTTCCAGAACTGGCCACGTCGTATTGCCCTGAAGAGATCAAGCTTTAGCCTGTGGGAAGATTGAGGGCGATCAGGGTGATTTTGTCCCCCATGCGTCCCCCAGAATAACGTCGGCGAGTAACATGTTGAGTGAATTAACACGTAACTCTTTGAAATTATTGGTAGCGGAGGAGGGACTCGAACCCCCGACACGCGGATTATGATTCCGCTGCTCTAACCAACTGAGCTACTCCGCCACAGGTGCGGGCGTCGTAAGCCAGCAATGCGATAGGGTCAAGGGTGAAATCCGCCGCTAACCGTCCCGGACCGTGTCGATCATCAGTTGCACATTATCCGGGTCAGCATCCGGGGTGATCCCGTGGCCGAGGTTGAAGATATGCGGACCGCCCGAAAACGCCTGAACAACCGCGCGGGTGGCGTCGATCAGGGGTTGGCCGCCGGTGACCATATGCGACGGGTCAAGGTTGCCCTGCACGCAGCCATCGACCTGCACGTGGGCCGCGCCCCAGGCCGGGTCCAGGCCATTGTCCAGCGCCACACAATCGACGCCGGTTGCCTTGGCGAACCCGGCGTATTTGTCGCCTGCACCGCGCGGAAAGCCGATGATGGGCACGCCCGGGTGGCGTGCCTTGAGGGCAGAGGTGATGCGGCGGCAAGGTTCCAGCGCGTATTTGTCGAAATCGGCGCCATTCAGCGACCCGGCCCAGCTGTCGAACAGCTTGACCACTTCGGCCCCGGCGTCGATCTGGCAGGACAGGTATTCGATGGTGGCCTCGGTGATCCGATCCAGCAGCGCCTCGAACAGCGGGGTGTTTTCGGCGCGCAAGGCGTGGGCGGGCCCCTGATCTGGTGTACCACGCCCGGCGATCATATAGGTGGCTACGGTCCACGGTGCCCCGGCAAAACCGATCAGCGTGGTTTCGATGGGCAATTCGCGCGACAGGATGCGCAGGGTTTCATAGATCGGCGACAGGGTGTCGTTGATATCATCCAGCGGCTTCAACGCGTCGAATTCCGCCTGGGTGGTGATCGTGGACAGGCGCGGGCCTTCGCCGGTGACAAACCACAGGTCGGCCCCCAGCGCCTGCGGGATCAGCAGGATATCGGCAAACATGATTGCGGCGTCAAAGCCATAGCGGCGGATTGGCTGCAACGTGACCTCGGCCGCCAGCTCGCTGTTGTAACACAGCGACAGGAAATCCCCGGCCCGTGCCCGGGTGGCGCGATATTCCGGCAGATAGCGGCCTGCCTGACGCATCATCCAGATCGGCGGTGTGTCCAGAACCTCGCCCGCTAATGCCCGCAGCAGCTTTTTTCGTTCAGCCATTCTGTGCCCTCATTCCTTTGTTGTGCCACGCGTCCCGTCTGGGCGGCAATTTGTCAAGCATACGCCGGTTGTCAGGGCAATGTGACGCGATTAAAGACAGATGTATGACCCATCCGCTGCCCTCCCCTGCTGCGCCACTGAAAATCGGTACGCGCGGTTCGCCCCTGGCCTTGGCTCAGGCTTATGAAACCCGTCGTCGATTGTCGCAGGCGTTTGACCTGCCACAGGATGCCTTTGCGATTGTGGTGATCAAAACCACTGGTGACAAGGTGCAGGATCGCCCGCTGAAAGAAATTGGCGGCAAGGGGTTGTTCACCAAAGAGATCGAAGAGGATCTGCTGTCGGGTGCCATCGACATTGCGGTGCATTCGATGAAGGACATGCCGGTGGATCAGCCCGTTGGGTTGTTGCTGGATACCTATCTGCCGCGCGAAGATGTGCGCGATGCGTTTGTGTCGCCGGAATTTTCGCGGCTGGGTGATCTGGCTGATGGCGCGGTTGTGGGTACGTCCAGCTTGCGGCGGCGGGCGCAGTTGTTGCACCGCCGACCCGATCTGAACGTGGTCGAGTTTCGCGGCAATGTGCAGACCCGGTTGAAAAAGCTGGCCGATGGTGTGGCGGCCTGTACGTTTCTGGCGCAGGCTGGCTTGAACCGGCTGGATCGGGGCGATGTGCCCGCAACGCCGGTCGAGACCGACGAGATGCTGCCTGCGGTGGCGCAGGGGGCGATTGGTATTGAGCGGCGCGCCGATGACGCCCGAGTGGCCGATATGCTGGCGGCGATCCATCACGTGGAAACCGGGCAGCGGCTGGCGGCCGAGCGCGCCTTTCTGGCGGCACTGGACGGGTCGTGCGAGACGCCGATTGCCGGGTTGGCAGAGCTGGACGGCGATATGTTGCGGCTGCGCGGCCAGGTTCTGCGCCCGGATGGGTCCGAGGCGATTGGCGACGATCAGACCTGTGCCATTGCCAGTGGCGCTGATCTGGGGCGTGACATGGCGTTGAAGCTGCTGGCGCAAGCCGGTCCGGGGTTTTTCGGCTGGCGCAGCTAGGGCGCGCGCAAGTGACGTGGCGCTTTGATTGACAGCTTTGCCCGTGATTTGACAGGCTTTTCAGCAAGAGGAGCCCTGCATGACACCGGGAAAGTCTTATCTAAGCACCGACGAGATCCGCCCGCTGGCCGAGCGGTCCAACCTGATGGGGGCCTGGATGGTGGCCCATTGCTGGGCCACGATTGCGCTGGCGGTGGGGCTGTTTGGGGTTGGCCCAATATT
This sequence comes from Paracoccaceae bacterium, assembly GCA_047639325.1. Taxonomy (GTDB): domain Bacteria; phylum Pseudomonadota; class Alphaproteobacteria; order Rhodobacterales; family Rhodobacteraceae; genus NVQY01. The sequence goes on from JBLINN010000161.1 coordinate 4,865, forward strand.
GCGACCTTTCTGTTGGCGGTTGTGGTGATCGGGTCGCGCCAGTTGGGGCTGGCCATTTTGATGCATGAGGCGGCGCATAATGCGTTATTTCGCAACCGCAAGGTCAATGATTTTGTCGGCGAATGGCTGTGCGGGCGGCCGATATTGGCCGAACTGGGCGCCTATCGGCATTATCACCTGACGCATCACCGCTTCACCCAGACCGACAAAGACCCTGATCTGGTGTTGTCGTCGAAATTCCCCACCAGCCGCGCGTCGCTGCAACGCAAGTTTATGCGTGATTTGACCGGACAGACCGGGTTCAAGCAACTGCTGGGGCAGATCATGATGTCGGTGCGGTTGGCGGGGGATGACGAGGCGGTCAAGGCAGCAGCGTCGGATTTTGCGCAATCGTTCAAGGCACGGGATCTGTGGAAATCGTTACCGGTGTTTCTGGGGATCGCGGTGGTTATGGGGCTGGTGGGCAGTTGGTGGTGGGGGTTGGCATTTTGGCTGTTGCCCTACCTGACGTGGTTCCAGTTTGTGCTGCGGGTGCGCAATATCGCCGAACATGGCGCGACAGATGTGTCGGAAAACCCGTTGCAGAATGTGCGGACCACCTATGCCGGGCCACTGGCGCGGGTGCTGGTGGCGCCATATTGGGTGAATTATCATCTCGAACATCACATGGTGATGCATGTGCCCTGCTGGAAGCTGCCGGCGATGCATGACATGCTGATCGCCAAGGGTTTGGGCCCGGATATGCGTACTGCTGACAGCTATTGGGATGCGCTGGGCGAGGCGGGCTGGCGCAGCGCCTGAGTGTGAGGGAGCCGGAACATTCACCCATATGACATGATGCTAATCGTCTCTATCGCTTGCGTGATCGGCTTTACGGCGATCATTTACGTGGATAACGACCTGACACTTGCGCTGGGATATCTGGGGGCAAGTGTGGTTGGTACGGTTCTGGGGGGATTTGCCGGGCTGTACCTGATCCCGGTGCAGGACCAGTTTGCGATCATTTTTGGGGCGTTTGGTGGCGGGGTTGTGCTGTGTATCGCGGTGCGGCTGGCACGACGGCACTGGCCGGGTCCGTAGGGTGTGCATTTTGCGCACCATGCGTGGGCTGTTGGCTGGGAAGGTGCGCTGAAAGCACACCCTACGTGTGTTACACCCATTTGGCCATTGGTGGCAGGCTCATCAGAACCGCATTGGCGTCGTGGCCGGTTTCGAGGCCAAATTTGGTGCCGCGATCATAGACCAGGTTATATTCCGCATAAAGGCCGCGATGCACCAGTTGGGCGTCCTTGTCAGCCTCGGACCAGCCCTGCACCCGGCGCTTTTCCACCAGCGGCACAAAGGCGGGCAGGAAGGCGCGGCCGATGTCCTGGGTCAGGGCAAAATCGGCCGCCCAGTTGCCAGTACAGTAATCATCCATGAATATCCCGCCGACGCCTCGGGCGCGATTGCGGTGGGGGATGTAGAAATACTCATCCGCCCAGTCTTTTAGGCGCGGGTAATGCGCGGCACCGTGGGGGTCCAGGTGCGCCTGTTGCGTTGCGTGGAAATGCGCGGTGTCGGCGTCGTATTCGATGCAAGGGTTCAGGTCAGACCCGCCGCCGAACCACCAGGCGTGTGGGGTCCAGAACATGCGGGTGTTCATGTGCACGGCTGGCGCATGCGGGTTCTGCATATGGGCGACCAGCGAAATGCCCGAGGCCCAAAAGCGCGGATCGTCGGCCATGCCCGGCAGGCCTTTGCGCGCTGCCATCGCCGCTTGGGCGCGGTCGCCCAGCGTGCCGTAAACCTCGGACACGTTGACGCCGACCTTTTCGAACACCCGTCCGCCGCGCATCACGCTCATCAATCCGCCGCCCGCATCCGACCCGTCGGCTGCGCTGCGGGTGGTATTGCTGACCTCGAACCGGCCTGCGGAGGTATCGGACAAGGGCCCGGCGGTATGATTGTCTTCGAGCGTCTCAAACGCGGTGACGATCTGGTCGCGCAATGTGCGGAACCACGCGGCGGCGGTGGCCTTTTCGGTGTCGAGCGAGGGGGTCATGCGGCGGCTTTCCAATGGGCGTCAGTGAGCGGGGGCGGCGACGGGGTCTAGCAGGGTGCGCCCGCCATCCAGTGTCAGGATTTGGCCGGTCATGAACCCGGCCCCGTCCGAGGCCAGAAACTGCACCGCGTCGGCCAGTTCGGTTGGCGGGGCGATGCGCGCCAGGGGCGTGTGGTTTTCGATATCCTGCCGATAGCCGCTGTTTTCCTTCAGGGCGTCCTTGAGAGACGCGCTCATGACCGATCCCATGGCCACGGCGTTCACCCGGATGCGGTGTGGCGCCAAGGCGACGGCCAGCGACCTTGTCATCTGGTCCAGCGCGGCGGTGCTGACCGAATAGGCCAGCAAATCGGGGTGGGTGCGGCGTGCGGCAATCGAGCTGAGGTTGATGATCGACCCGGCGGCGGCGCCTTCTTCCAGGCCCTCGGCCTGTTTGATCATCCGTTTGGCCACCAGTTGCGACAGGCGCAGGGCGGGCATCAGGTTTTGGTTCAGCAGGCCAATCACCGAATCGTCGTCGGGGTCCAGCGGGTCAGAGGTGACGACCTGACGCGCGCCGTTGACCAGAATATGGACCTGATCAAACGCGTCCAGCGTGGCCGACAGCAGGTTGGCAATGGTCAGCTTTTCGCGCAGATCCCCGGCGAAATAGCGGATATTGCTGTCTTCGGCCTGTTCGCCCAGCTCTGCCTCTAGCCGCTTTTCGTCCATATCGGCGAACATCACCTGCGCGCCTTTTTCTGCCAGGTGGCGGCCGATGGCCAGGCCGATGCCATTGGCGGCCCCGGTGACGATGGCGGTTTTGCCGGCGATGGAAAAGGACATGTCTGTCTCCTTTTACTGCGGGGTCAGCCTAGCGGTATTCAGCGCCGGGCGCGAGTGGGCTGCGTTGGGCGCGTTGCATGCAGCACTTTGAACCGGTTGTCACCCGCAATTTCCTGCACCTGCCCAAAGGCAGCGGTCAGGGTGGTTTCGTAAGGCAGGTGCCGGTTGGCGACCATCACCAGCGATCCCGACCGGCCCAGAAGGCGCGCAGCCGTTTCGATAAAGCCGCGCCCCAGCGACGGTTCAGCTGTGCGGCCTGTGTGAAACGGCGGGTTCATCACCACGCTGTCAACCTGCCCCGGGGCCTGCCAGCCGAGGGCGTCTGCCCAGTGGAACCGGGCGCGCGGATCAGTGATGTTCTGGCGGGCACAGGCCAGGGCAGTGTGGTCAGCCTCGACCAGATCAAGGGTTTCTATTTTGGGGTCGGCCAGCAGGCGCGCGGCAAGATAGCCCCACCCGGCCCCCAGATCGACCACATGACGGCCCAGCTTGCGCGGCATCGCATCGGCCAGCAGGGCCGATGCCGGATCAATCCCATCCGCCGAAAACACGCCCGGCGCGGTGATAAACCCATCAACCTGTTGTGCCTCGGGGGCTTGCCAATCGGCAAAGACATCACTCGGGGCGGAGACCCAAAAGATTTTGCCATGTGCCTTGGATAATGGCCCCGCCACGTCCACACGGGCGCGGATGGCCTTTAGCAGGCTGTCGATGCCATCGGTTTTGGCGCCGTCCACCACAACCACACCTTCTGAGCGCATGCAGGCTTGATGCACCAGCGCCCGCGACAGCGCCTTGGCGCGGGGCAGGCAGATGATGATGGCGGCGCAAGGGTCGGATGTTTGCGCGACGCAGTCATAGCCAAGGCGCTGGAAATGGTCGAAATGCGGTTTGAACGGCTGCACAATCTGCACGCGGTCCGTCGGCAGCGCGGTCAGGTCGGTTTCCGGGGTGGGCAGCAGTACGGACAGGGTGCCCTGAGCGGGCAGCACTAAACCACCCGTATCAAGGGCCTGCGTTAGACGATTGGACAAGGGGGTGACCTTCTTAGTCTTCTTTTTCCATCGTGCACTGAAGTGGGTGCTGATGGCGGCGGGCGAAGTCCATGACCTGGCCAACCTTGGTTTCGGCGATCTCGTGGCTGAACACGCCAACCACGGCAACGCCCTTTTTATGCACGGTTAGCATGATCTCGAACGACTGGGCGTGGGTCATGCCAAAGAACTGTTCCAGGATGTGCACGACAAATTCCATCGGGGTATAGTCGTCGTTCAGCAGCATCACCTTGTATAGCGGTGGACGCTTGGTGCGGGTGCGGGTTTCCAGCAGGATCGACGCGTCGCCGTCGCCGTCATCTGGAGTGTTTGACATTTTCAATGGCTGTAACAGCATCGCGCTGGCCCGTCCGGTTCTAATTCTGTTTAGGGTGTTATTGGTTATATAACCTTCCTGCAGGATTCGAAAAGGAAAAGAAGTGGTGATGGGCAATGTGACGACAATTGGATTTGATGCGGATGACACGCTTTGGCATAACGAGCGTTTTTTTCGCATCACGCAAGGTCGGTTTGCCGCGTTGCTGGCGGATCATGCCGACCCTGACCATTTGTCAGACCGGCTGTTGGCGGCGGAAAAGCGCAATATCGGGCAGAAGGCTTATCCCCTTTGTTCCGGCAAGACTACATGTTGAGGCTACAGAGTTGATGATTGTGGCCTGAGGCGCGGATCGGGTCAATTTGCGGCGCAGCTTGGGCGCATAAAACGTAGCTTTTCTGATGAAAGATGGCTTTCAGACGCGCTGGTCGACGAAATCGCGATAGGTTGCAGGCGCGAGACGGGCACCTATCCCGAGCAGCGTGTCGAAGGCACTGCACATGTGTCGTCGCCGGTTCCAA
>JBLINN010000162.1:0-9624 GCA_047639325.1 Paracoccaceae bacterium
CTGGGAGAAAAAGGGCGTCGCGATAGATTTCTGATGCGACGCCGTAGGGTGTGCTTTTAGCGCACCTTCCAGCGTTGAAGGCAAAGGTGCGCTAAAAGCACACCCTACGGCGTGGCGCTGTTTTACAGGCCCAGCACATCCAGCATATCGTATTCGCCAGGCCCCTGCCCCTGCCCCCACAACGCCGCCTTCAGCGCACCTCGGGCAAAGACAGCCCGATCCGTCGCGATATGGCGCAGCACGATGCGTTCGCCGGGTGCCGCAAACATCACGTCATGTTCGCCAACGATGTCGCCCCCGCGAATAGCGCTGAACCCGATATGCCCGCGTACACGCGCCCCGGTGATGCCATCCCGGCCCCGGTCGGCCATATCGTCCAGCGACACGCCACGCCCATCGGCAGCCGCCTGCCCCAGCATCAGCGCTGTCCCCGACGGCGCATCCACCTTCCGGTTGTGATGCGCCTCGATCACCTCGATATCAAAATCGTCGTCCAGCGCCGCCGCGACCCGTTTGGTCAGCTGCGTCAGCAGGTTCACCCCCAGGCTCATGTTCCCGGCCCGAATAATCACCGCATGGCGCGCAGCTGGTTTCAGCCGCTCAATCTGTTCCGCACTCATCCCGGTGGTTCCGATCACATGCACGGCCCGCGCCTGCGCGGCCAAAGCGGCAAATTCCAGCGTCGCTTCGGGTGCGGTGAAATCTATCACCGCCTGTGCCCTGGCAAAGGCGTCCAGCGGCTGATCCGTCACTGTCACGCCCAGCGCCGCGCCGCCCATCGCGACACCCACATCCTGACCGATCCAAGCATGCCCTGCCCGTTCCACGGCCCCGACAAGATGCGCGCGATCGCTGGCTGTAATCGTCTCAACCAGCATCCGGCCCATCCGCCCCGATGCCCCGGTCACAACAATCCCCGGATTATGTGTCATTCTGCGGCCCTTTTTCTTGTCCTAATGCTCCCTACCTGTTCGCGCCCGTCTTGGCAAAGCCCGGCGATGCGCGTAGATCACCAATATGGCTAAGAACAAATTTCAGGATGGTCCCGGCCCGTCGCAGCGTCAGCTGCGTGTGGGCGAATTGATCCGGCGCGCGTTGTCCGAGGTGCTGGCGCGCGGCGACGTGCACGATCCGGACCTGAACCGCATGTCGATCACCGTGGGCGAGGTGCGCACATCGCCCGATCTGCGCATCGCCACCGCCTATGTGCTGCCCCTTGGCGGCAAAGGTCAGGAAGATGTGCTGAAACTGCTGGCCCGCAACAAGGGCGAGCTGCGGCGCGTGATCTCCAAGAAACTGGCACTGAAATTCTCGCCAGACCTGCGGTTTCAACTGGACGTGACCTTTGACCAGATGGACGACACACGGCGCATGCTGGCACAAGACGCGGTGCGCCGCGACCTGGACGAGTAATCGCATGATCCGGGTGGGTCTGATCCTGGCGGCGCTCTGCCTTGGAAACACAGCCCTGGCGGTAGAATGTCGGGACATCGTTTATGACGATAACCACTATACGATATGCGAGGTCGACTCCGCAACCGAACAGCTGCACCTGTTCTTAAACGATTCGTCCGGCGATCTTTACGGCCAGTTCCCATCCATCAACACAGCCCTCAAGCCCGAAGGCCAGCAGCTGGCGTTTGCGATGAATGCCGGGATGTACCACGATGATCGCTCGCCCGTTGGCCATTATGTCGAAAACCAAACCGAGCTAAAGCGCGTGATCCCCAATGCCGGGCCGGGAAACTTTGGCCTGTTGCCAAATGGCGTGTTCTGCATCCGCCCCGGTCAGGCCGATGTCATTGAAACGCTGGCTTATATCAACCGCGCGCCGGGATGCACCTTTGCCACCCAATCCGGCCCGATGCTGGTGATCGACGGGGCGCTGCACCCGCGCTTTCTGCCTGACGGTACGTCGCGCTATGTGCGCAACGGGGTCGGCACCAGCGCCGATGGGACGCGCGCAGTCTTTGCCATTTCGCGTAATGCGGTGACGTTTCACGACTTTGGCAGCCTGTTCCGCGATGCGCTGACCCTGCCCAATGCGCTGTATTTCGACGGCAATATCTCGCGCCTCTACGCGCCCTCGATTGGGCGCAACGATGCCGGGTTCAGCATGGGGCCAATCGTTGGTGTTGTTGTTCCGTCAGACGATTAGCCACCGAACACCCGCCGCGAAGAAGGCCCGCAAAGGTTTGATAAGCAGTCGGCAAAACGTAAACCAGATCAGTTCCGCCCCGCATCCGCCGGATAAACACCCAGAATCTCTACATTTGTGGTAAAATAAGTCAGTTCATCCAACGCCAACTGCACATTGGGATCGTCCGGATGACCTTCGATATCGGCATAAAACTGCGTCGCGGTGAACGACCCATCCACCATATAGCTTTCCAGCTTGGTCATGTTCACACTGTTGGTCGCAAACCCGCCCATCGCCTTATACAGCGCCGCCGGAATGTTGCGCACCTGAAACACGAAACTGGTGATCATCCCATGCTGACCCCGGCGTGCCATATCCGCCTTGGGCGACATGATCAGGAACCGCGTGGTGTTGTTGGCGTTATCCTCGATATGATGCGCCAATACGTCCAACCCATAGATTTCACCCGCCAACTCACTGGCCAGCGCCGCTGTCGATGGCTTGCCCAGCTCTGACACGTCCCGCGCCGACCCGGCGGTGTCAGCGCCGGTGATTCGGTGGATGCCATGCTGTTGCAGGAACCCTTTGCATTGACCCAGCAACACTGTGTGGCTCATCGCGTGGGTGACATCGCCCAATGCCGTGCCGGGCAGCGCCAACAGGTTGATATGCACCCGCACAAACGCTTCTTCGATGATATGCAGCCCCGATTGCGGCAATAACGAATGAATATCCGCCACCCGGCCATAGGTGGAATTTTCCACCGGCAGCATCGCCAGATCGGCTTTGCCGGAATTCACCGCATCAATGGCGTCTTCAAAGGTGCGGCAGGGCAGCGCCTCCATGTTCGGACGGGCGTTGCGGCAAGCCTCGTGGCTATAGGCGCCCGGCTCTCCCTGAAAGGCAATGCGGTTGGTCATAGTCGGATTCCGTGCAACAATTTCTACTTTGGGCGATTGGTCGCGGTGTCTATACCTTGCCTAAGCCAAGGGGAACCCTTAGACACCCGCCCAAACAGATCAAATGGACACGCGACCAAATGGATACGATGACCCTGACCAAAGCCGTTGCCGCACTGTGTGGCGCTTTACTGGTGCTTCTTCTCGGTAAATGGGCTGCAGAAGCCCTGTATCACACCGCTGGCCACGGCGAAGCGGCCTATGTGATCGAGACCGCCGAAGAGGAAACGCGCGAAGACGTGGTCGAAGTCAGCTTTGACGAAATGATGGCCGCCGCCGATATCGGCAAGGGCGCCAAAGTGTTCAAGAAATGCGCCGCCTGCCACAAGCTGGAAGATGGCGTGAACGCCACCGGCCCATATCTGTATGGCGTTGTTGGCCGCCCGACCGGCACAGCCACCGGTTTCGGCTATTCCGCCGCGATGAGCGGCAAGGGCGGCGAATGGACCCCCGAGGAAATGGACAAGTTCCTGACCAAGCCCACCGCCGCAGTGCCCGGCACCTCGATGAGCTTTTCCGGCCTCAAAAAAGAGGGCGACCGCGTAAACTTGATTGCCTATCTGGATAGCCTGGACGACTGATCTGACTCGATCCGAGTTGAGAACAAAAAAGCCGCTGCGCCCCGCGCCGCGGCTTTTTTCGTGTGAAACAGGCGGCGAACGGTGCATTCACGAAATCCTCACCCATTCTCAACTTGTATATTCCTGTTCTGGACCTTTAGCTTGCAACACCAAATGTTAGGGCATGGTCTGACCAAATTGACCTAACCCATTCGCCTGACCATCGGAGGAACCGCCAGATGATCCATTCCCGCGCCACAGCGCATGCCAAGATGCCAAACCCAATGCTGCGCGTCATGGCGATGCTGGGGTTGGCGTTGGGCCTGACCTTTGGGCTGGCCAGCCTTGTGGCAGCACAGGACGGAATCATCAAAACCCACGGCTTTTCCGAATTCGGCGAGCTGAAATACCCCGCCGGGTTCGCCCATTTCGACTATGTGAACCCCGATGCCCCCAGAGGCGGCGAATTGTCCTACGCCGCACAAGGCACCTTCGACAGCTTCAATCCCTTTACCCGCCAGGGCCGCGCCGGGGCACGGTCTGCGTCACAATATGAATCGCTGCTGGTCGAATCCTATGACGAACCCGAATCCTATTACGGGTTGATCGCCGAAAGCCTAGAATACCCGGAAAATCAGGACTGGGTGATCTTTAACATGCGCCCCGAGGCGCGGTTTTCCGATGGCAGCCCGGTCACCGCCAACGATGTGGTGTTTTCGCATAACCTGCTGCTGGACCAAGGCCTGAAATCCTATGCCGAAGCCGTGCGCAAACGCATCCCCAAGGCCGAGGCGCTGGGCCCGCATCAAGTGAAATTCTATTTTGCCCCCGACATTTCCCGCCGATCGTTGATCAGCCAGGTAGGCGGCACGCCGATCTATTCCAAAGCCTGGTTTGATGCTGACAAGACGCGCCGCCTGGACGAGCCCCGGATGGAACCGGGGGTCGGGTCGGCGCCCTATGTGCTGGACAGCTATGACATCAACCGGCGCATCCTTTACAAACGCAACCCGGACTATTGGGGCGATGCAATCAACGTGAATATCGGTCGCAACAATTATGAAACCATCCGCATCGAATATTTCAGCGACAGCGTCGCCGCGATGGAGGCCTTCAAGGCCGGAGAATTCACCCTGCGCCAGGAAAACAACTCCAAAAACTGGGCGACTGCCTATGATTTCCCGGCGCTCACCAAGGGTGATGTGGTCATGAAAGATTTTGCCGACGGCACCGTGCCCTATGCGGGTGGCTTTGTCATGAACATGGACCGCCCCCAGTTTCAGGACATCCGCGTGCGTCAGGCGGTGCAACTGGCCTATAATTTCGAATGGACCAACGAAAGCCTGCAATATGGCTTGTTCCAACAGCGCCACTCTTTCTGGGAGGGCACCGACCTAGAGGCGCGCGGCCTGCCCGAAGGGCGCGAGTTGGAAGCACTGCAAGCGCTGGGCGACAAACTGGAACCGGCGATCCTGACCTCGGAACCTGTCCGTGCCCATGAAAGCCGCGCCGCCCGTCAGAATGATCGGCGCAACCTGCGCACCGCCATGGGCCTGCTGGATCAGGCCGGTTGGGCCGTTGGCGATGACGGCATCCGCCGCAACGCGGCGGGCGGGACGCTGAAAATCGAATTTGTGTCCGATCAACCAACGTTGGACCGGCTTATTCTGCCATTTGTCACCAACCTGAAAACCATGGGGCTGGACGCGCAATACAACCGCATCGACGCGTCGCAATTCACCCTGCGCCGCCGCGAGCGTGACTTTGACATGATCTCGGCGGGCTATCAACGCTCGCTTTTGCCATCGACCGGCCTCTATCAACAGTTCGGAATGGAGGCCGCCGCCTATTCGGTCTTCAACCCATCCGGCATCAACGGCCCCGACATCGAGGCGCTGATCGACAATATCGTTGCTGCAACCGATGGTGAAGAACTGCGCGCCAACGCCCGCGCGCTTGACCGGGTGCTGCGCGCCAAACGCTTTATGGTGCCCACCTGGTATCTGGGCAAACACTGGGTCGCCTATTGGGACATGTATGAATACCCCGACACCCTACCACCCTATGCGCTGGGTCAAGAGGATCTGTGGTGGATCAATGCCGATAAATCCGCCGCTCTGATATCCTCTGGCGCGCTGCGATAGCCGCCGCCCATGGGAGCCTATATTCTAAGACGCCTATTGCTGATCATCCCCACCCTGTTGGGCATCATGATCGTCAACTTTGCGCTGGTCCAGTTCGTGCCGGGTGGCCCGGTGGAACAGATCATCGCCCAGATGGAAGGCGGCGGTGACGTGTTCGAAGCCTTTGCAGGCGGCGGCGATATCGAAATCCAGGCCAGCGGCGCCAGTGATCGCTATGTCGGTGCCCGCGGATTGCCCGAAGAGTTCATCAAAGAGCTAGAGGCCGAATTCGGCTTTGACAAACCACCGCTAGAACGCTTCCTGAACATGATGTGGAACTATATGCGGCTTGATTTTGGCACCAGTTACTTTCGCTCGATCAGCGTGATTGACTTGGTGTTGGAAAAAATGCCGGTGTCGATCACCTTTGGCCTTTGGTCGACAATTATCGCCTATATCGTGTCGATCCCGTTGGGAATCCGCAAGGCTGTCCACGATGGCAGCACCTTTGACACTTGGACCAGCGGGTTCATCATCATGGCCTATGCGATCCCCGGTTTCCTGTTTGCGATCCTGCTGCTGGTGCTGTTCGCCGGTGGCTCTTACTGGCAAATCTTTCCGTTGCGCGGGCTGACGTCGGACAATTGGGATCAACTGACCCTTTTGGGCAAAGTTGGCGATTATTTCTGGCACATCGCCTTGCCCACCATCGCCTATACAATCTCGGCCTTTGCCACCCTGACATTGCTGACCAAAAACAGCTTTCTCGACGAGATCAAAAAGCATTACGTCATGACCGCCCGCGCCAAAGGCCTGTCGGAATCGCAGGTGCTTTATGGCCACGTATTCCGCAACGCGATGCTGATCGTGATCGCCGGGTTTCCTTCGGTGTTCCTGGGGGTGTTCCTTGGCGGATCGGTGATTATTGAAACCATCTTTTCGCTCGATGGCCTTGGCCGTCTGGGGTTCGAAGCCGCCGTTGCCCGCGATTATCCGGTGATTTTTGGCACGTTGTTTGTCTTTGGCCTGATCAGCCTGGTCATCGGCATCCTGTCAGACCTGATGTATGTGCTGGTGGACCCGCGCATCGACTTTGCAAAGCGAGAGGGCTGACATGGCGCTGTCCCCCCTGAACGCCCGCCGCTGGCGCAACTTTCGCCGCAATGGCCGGGCCTATTGGTCTTTGATGATCTTTATGCTGCTGTTTGGCCTGTCGCTGTTTGCCGAATTCATCGCCAATGACAAACCGATCCTGGTGCAATACCGGGGCGAGTATTTCACGCCGATCTTCAAGTTCTACCCCGAAACTGCCTTTGGCGGCGATTTCCAGACCGAAGCCATCTATCGCGACCCCGAAGTCGCCTGCCTGATCGCCTCTGGCGGCATCGAAGACTGCTTTGACGACCCCGACGGGATACTGGACAGTATTGATGCCGGGACGTATGGCGCCGATGTCGAAGGGTTCCAGCAGGGCTGGGCAATCTGGCCACCGATCCCCTATTCGTTCAACACCACCGTGGACCGCCCCGGTGCCGCACCGCTGCCGCCCAACGCGCAGAATTGGCTGGGCACCGATGACACCAAACGCGATGTGCTGGCCCGGGTGATCCACGGCTTTCGCCTGTCGATCCTGTTCACCCTGATGGTCACCGGCGCGGCCAGTGTCATTGGCATCATGGCAGGCGCGGTCCAGGGCTATTTCGGTGGCTTGCTGGATCTGGTGTTCCAGCGGATCATCGAAATCTGGTCCGCCATCCCGTCGCTTTACGTCATCATCATCATGTTCGCCATTCTGGGCCGCAGTTTCTGGCTGCTGGTGTTCCTGATGGTGCTGTTCTCGTGGACCGGGCTGGTGGGGGTGGTGCGCGCTGAATTCCTGCGCGCCCGCAATCTGGAATATGTCCGCGCCGCCAAAGCGCTGGGCGTGGGCAACATGACCATCATGTTCCGCCACATGCTGCCCAACGCCATGGTGGCCACGCTGACCATGATGCCCTTTATCGTCACAGGGACGATATCGGCGCTGGCCAGCCTTGATTTTCTGGGCTTCGGTCTGCCCTCGTCCGCGCCGTCACTGGGCGAGCTGACGCTGCAAGCCAAACAGAATCTACAAGCGCCCTGGCTGGCCTTTACCGCATTTTTTGCCTTTGCCACGATGCTGTCCCTGCTGATCTTCATCTTTGAGGGCATCCGGGACGCGTTTGACCCCAGAAAGACGTTCCAATGATCCAAACCTGCGGTGTGACCCTATGACTGCGCTGTTACAGGTCGATAACCTGTCCGTGTCGTTCCGCCAGGACGGCAAGACCACACCCGCAGTGCGCGGCGTGTCCTTTACCGTGGACCGCGGCGAAACCGTGGCGCTGGTTGGCGAAAGCGGGTCCGGCAAATCGGTAACAGCCCTATCCACCGTGTCGTTGTTGGGCGACAGTGCGCAGGTCGAAGGCTCTGTCACTTATGATGGCCAGCAGATGATCGGCGCCGATGACAAACGCCTGATGCAGGTGCGTGGCAACGACATCAGCTTCATCTTTCAGGAACCGATGACCTCGCTGAACCCGCTGCACGCCATCGAACGCCAGCTCAGCGAATCCCTCGCCCTGCACCAGGGGATTGTCGGTAACGCTGCGCGCACCCGGATTATCGAGCTGCTGACACGCGTCGGCATCCGCGACCCAGAGACTCGGCTCGACGCTTATCCGCATCAGCTTAGCGGCGGGCAACGCCAACGGGTGATGATCGCCATGGCGCTAGCCAACAAACCCGACATCTTGATCGCTGACGAACCCACCACAGCGCTGGACGTGACCATTCAGGCGCAAATCCTTGACCTGCTGGCCGGGTTAAAGAAAACCGAAAATATGGGCCTGCTGTTCATCACACACGATCTGGGCATCGTGCGCCGGGTGGCCGATAAGGTCTGTGTGATGAAAGACGGCGAGATTGTCGAATCCGGCCCAACCGCCACGATCTTTGACAACCCACAGCACCCCTATACCCAGAAACTGCTGGCCGCCGAACCGTCTGGCGAACCCGATCCGGTCCCCGAAGGTGCCGAAGAAATCGTCCGTACGGACAACCTGAAAATCTGGTTCCCGGTCCAGCGCGGGTTGATGAAACGAACCGTGGATTACGTCAAGGCAGTCAACGATGCGTCAATCTCGGTGCGGGCCGGGGAAACATTGGGCATCGTCGGCGAATCCGGGTCAGGCAAAACCACGCTCGCGCTGGCCATCATGCGGTTGATCGCGTCGACGGGTGGGATAACCTTTCGCGGGCAAGACGTGCGCGGATGGTCAACGCGTGAGTTGCGGCGGTTGCGCAAGGACATGCAGATCGTGTTCCAAGACCCGTTTGGCTCGCTTTCCCCCCGAATGACCTGTGCGCAGATCATTGGCGAAGGGCTGGGCATCCACAAGGTCGACCCAACCCGCGACAACCGCGACTTGGTTAGTGAAGCGATGGTTGAGACCGGGCTGGACCCCGCCACAATGGACCGTTACCCGCACGAATTTTCCGGTGGTCAACGTCAACGAATCGCCATTGCGCGCGCCATGGTGTTGCGACCGCGGTTGCTGGTACTGGACGAACCCACCAGCGCGCTGGACATGACGGTGCAGGTGCAAATCGTCGACCTGCTGCGTGATTTGCAACGCAAGCACGGGCTGGCTTATCTGTTCATCTCGCATGACCTGCGGGTGGTGCGGGCGATGGCGCATAAGGTGGTTGTGATGAAACAGGGCGACGTGGTGGAAATGGGCAGCGCTCAACAGCTGTTTGAGTCGCCAAAAACCGAATACACCCGCGCCCTGATCGCGGCAGCCGGCTAAGTAGGGTGTGCA
>JBLINN010000163.1:0-9614 GCA_047639325.1 Paracoccaceae bacterium
ATCATCGTGCGTAACGAAAAACGCATGCTGCAGGAATCTGTGGATGCGCTGTTTGACAACGGCCGTCGTGGCCGGGTGATCACTGGGGCCAACAAGCGTCCGCTGAAATCGCTGTCTGACATGCTGAAAGGCAAGCAGGGCCGCTTCCGTCAGAACCTTTTGGGCAAACGCGTCGACTTTTCCGGTCGTTCGGTCATCGTGACCGGCCCGGAACTGAAGCTGCATCAATGTGGTCTGCCGAAAAAGATGGCGCTCGAACTGTTCAAGCCGTTCATCTATTCGCGGCTTGAGGCCAAAGGCCTGTCCAGCACCGTAAAACAAGCCAAAAAGCTGGTAGAAAAAGAGCGTCCCGAAGTTTGGGATATTCTGGATGAAGTCATCCGCGAACACCCCGTGATGCTGAACCGGGCGCCGACCTTGCACCGTTTGGGCATTCAGGCGTTTGAACCGGTTCTGATCGAAGGTAAGGCGATTCAGCTGCACCCGCTGGTCTGTTCGGCCTTTAACGCTGACTTTGACGGCGACCAGATGGCCGTGCACGTCCCGCTAAGCCTCGAGGCTCAGCTGGAAGCGCGCGTTCTGATGATGTCGACCAACAACGTGCTGTCGCCTGCCAACGGCGCGCCAATTATTGTGCCATCGCAGGATATGATCCTCGGCCTTTATTATGTCACGCTGGAACGCTTCGGCATGGTTGGTGAAGGCAAGGTTCTGGGCTCGATCGAAGAGGTTCGCCATGCGCTGGACGCAGGCGAGGTGCATCTGCACACCAAGATCACCGCGCGGATCACCCAGATCGACGAAGAAGGCAACGAAGTGTTTCACCGCTGTGAAACCACGCCGGGCCGGGTGCTGTTGGGGGCTTTGCTGCCGCTGAATGCCAAGGCACCGTTCGAACTGGTCAACCGTCTGTTGCGCAAGAAAGAAGTGCAGCAGATCATTGATACGGTCTACCGGTATTGCGGCCAGAAGGAATCCGTCATCTTCTGCGATCAGATCATGACCATGGGCTTCCGCGAAGCGTTCAAGGCCGGGATTTCCTTTGGCAAGGACGACATGCTGATCCCCGAAACCAAATGGCCAATCGTTGATGAAACCCGCGCTCAGGTGAAAGACTTTGAACAACAGTACATGGACGGCCTGATCACTCAGGGTGAAAAGTACAACAAAGTTGTCGATGCCTGGTCCAAGTGTAACGACCGGGTCACCGACGCGATGATGGGGGCGATTTCGGCCAGCCGCACCGACGAGACCGGGATGGAAATGGAACCGAACTCGGTTTACATGATGGCCCACTCTGGCGCGCGTGGCTCTGTGACGCAGATGAAACAGCTCGGCGGGATGCGCGGCCTGATGGCCAAGCCAAACGGTGACATCATCGAAACGCCGATCATCTCGAACTTTAAGGAAGGTCTGACCGTTCTTGAATACTTCAACTCGACTCACGGCGCCCGTAAGGGTCTGTCGGACACCGCGTTGAAGACGGCGAACTCGGGCTATCTGACGCGGCGTCTGGTGGACGTGGCACAGGATTGCATCGTGCGCATGCATGATTGCGGCACCGATACGGCGATTACGGCGGTTCCAGCGGTCAACGACGGCGAAGTCGTCGCGACACTGGGCGAGCGTATTCTGGGCCGTGTCGCGGCCGAGGATCTTGTCAAACCCGGCACCGACGAAGTGCTGGTTGCGCTTGGTCAGCTGATCGACGAACGCATGGCGGACAGTGTGGAAGAGGCAGGCGTTGCGTCGGCCCGTATCCGCAGCCCGCTGACCTGCGAAGCCGAAGAAGGCGTTTGCGCCATGTGTTATGGCCGGGATCTGGCGCGCGGCACGATGGTGAACTCGGGCGAGGCCGTGGGTATCATCGCGGCGCAGTCGATTGGCGAACCGGGCACACAGCTGACAATGCGGACGTTCCACATTGGCGGGGTTGCACAGGGTGGCCAACAGTCGTTCCAGGAAGCTAGCCAGGAAGGCAAGATCATCTTGGAAAACACCCAGGTTCTGGAAAACTCATCCGGCGAAACGCTGGTTATGGGCCGGAACATGAAGTTGATCATTCAGGATGCCGCGGGCGACGAACGCGCCAGCTACAAGCTGAGCTATGGTACCAAGCTGTTTGTCAAAGATGGCGACAAAATTGCGCTTGGCGAAAAGATGTTCGAATGGGATCCCTATACCCTGCCGATCATTGCGGAAAAGTCGGGGACATCCAAGTTTGTCGATCTGGTGTCGGGCATCGCGGTTCGTGATGAAACCGACGAAGCCACCGGCATGACCCAGAAGATTGTGATTGACTGGCGCGCTGCCCCCAAAGGCAACGAGCTGAAGCCAGAAGTCATTCTGCTTGACGACGATGGTGAACCGGTCCGCAACAATGCGGGCAACCCGATCACCTATCCGATGTCGGTGGATGCGGTTATGTCGATCGAAGACGGCGACAAGGTTCAGGCCGGTGACGTGGTTGCGCGTATCCCGCGCGAAGGCTCCAAGACCAAGGACATCACCGGTGGTTTGCCACGGGTGGCGGAATTGTTCGAGGCACGTCGTCCAAAGGATCACGCGATCATCGCCGAAATCGACGGTTATGTGCGGTTCGGGCGCGACTATAAGAACAAGCGTCGGATCAGCATCGAACCAGCGGATGACTCGGTAGAGCCAGCGGAATACATGGTGCCAAAGGGCAAGCACATTCCGGTTCAGGAAGGCGACTTTATCCAAAAGGGCGACTACCTGATGGATGGTAACCCAGCGCCGCATGACATTCTGGCGATCATGGGGGTCGAGGCTTTGGCCGATTACATGATCGACGAAGTGCAGGATGTGTATCGTCTGCAGGGCGTGAAGATCAACGATAAGCATATCGAAGTGATCGTCCGGCAGATGCTGCAAAAGTGGGAAATCCAGGACAGTGGCGATACCACGCTGCTGAAAGGTGAACACGTCGACAAGCAGGAATTCGATCAGGCCTGCGAAAAGGCGATTTCCAAGAATGGGCGCCCGGCCAAGGGCGAACCGATCCTGTTGGGCATCACCAAGGCATCGCTGCAAACCCGCAGCTTTATCTCGGCGGCGTCGTTCCAGGAAACCACCCGCGTTCTGACCGAAGCATCGGTGCAGGGCAAACGCGACAAACTGGTGGGTCTCAAGGAAAACGTCATTGTGGGCCGTCTGATCCCAGCCGGGACCGGTGGTGCCACCCAGCAAATGCGCCGGGTTGCCCAGGATCGCGACAATGTGGTGATCGAGGCGCGGCGTGAAGAAGCCGAAGCCGCGGCCGCCCTGGCCGCCCCGATCGAAGAAGACATCATCGGCGGGGACGAGTTTGACTCGCTGGTGGTAGACACCCCGGAAAGCCGCGATTAATCGGCCAAAATGTGACAACAAAAGCCCCCGGACCTGTCGGTTCGGGGGCTTTTCTTTTGGCCGGGCTTTTCTTCTGCTCGCGCTCAGTGTCTGTTGGGCGCCAACACCCTTCCAGCGGTATGAGGCAAGGCAATGGACTATCAGGTGAAAACCGTCGGCGTGCTGCGGTTCTCGGTTTTGACACCGACATATTACGCCGAACGGTTCGACAGTTTGGAAAAGACCGCCGCGCATTTGTTCTCGCCAGAACGGATGGAACTGCGGTTTCGCCTGTTTGAACAGCTGTGCCTGCCGTCCCTGACCCGGCAAAGTGACCCCGATTTTGATGCGGTGGTGCTGACGGCGGAGTCGATGCCGACGATATATATGGACCGGCTGCGCGCGCTGCTGGATCCGCTGCCCAACATTCATTGCACACCGGTTGGCACCGACAAACATTACCAATTGCTAAGATCGGGCTATAATTCCGTGCCCACAGAAACCGCCACCCATCGTGTGATGTTTCGTCTGGATGATGATGATGCGGTGGACAATGATTTTGTCGCGCGCACCAAAATGATCGCCGACGCGATGTTGCGGATGCAGGGGCCCGATACCCCGTTTATCATCGCCTATAACCGCGGCTTTTATGTGCGCGGCACCCCCGACGGAAACGAGGTGTTTGACGCCTGCGAACATGCGCCGCTGTCCACCGGAACAACCCTGGTGGCGCCGTTGGATCACGCCGCCAACCCCTATCGGTTCAATCACCGCAAGATAGCCCAGCATTACAACACGTTTTCCGACATCTCGGTCCCGGGGTTCATCCGGACGATTCATGGCGATAACAAATCCAACCCAAAACAGATGGGCCTGACCCACAAGATGAAGCCGCGCGACATCGACAAGAAACTGCGCCTGCATTTTGACACGGATCTCGACCAGTTGCTGGCGCTCTGACCTGATGCGCCCCAACACCACCGGTGCGTTGCTGATGATGGGCAGCATGGTGGCCTTCACGCTGAACGATACCTGTATCAAAGCCACCGGCGGGGCATTGCCGCTGTTTCAATTGCTGACATTGCGCGGATTGCTGACCTCGGTGCTGATCTACCTGTTGGCCCGGCGGATGGGCGCGCTGACATTCCGCCTGTCGCGGCATGACTGGGCGCTTGTCAGCATCCGCAGCCTCAGCGAAATCGGAATGACCTATTTCTTTTTGACGGCGCTGATGAACATGCCGCTGGCCAACGTGACGGCGGTGTTGCAGGTGCTGCCGCTGACAGTGACGCTGGGGGCGGTGTTGGTGTTTCGTGAACAGGTTGGGTGGCGGCGGATGTCGGCCATCGCGGTTGGCTTTGGCGGCATGTTGTTAATCGTGCGCCCCGGGCCGGACGGGTTCGACATCTATGCGCTTTATGCGCTGGCGGCGGTTGCCTGCGTGACCGTGCGCGATCTGACAACCCGGCGGATGTCGTCCAACATCCCGTCGCTGACGGTCACTTTCATTTCGGCCACTGCAATTCTGGTGTTTTCAGCCGTCGCTTCGGTCACCACAATCTGGGCGCCGGTAGATGCCCGGTTGGCGGGGCTAGTGGTGGCCTCATCGGTGTTTGTCATGGTTGGTTATGTGCTTAGCGTTGCGGTTATGCGGGTCGGCGACGTGTCGTTTGTGGCACCATTTCGCTATACCGGCTTGTTGTGGGCGCTGATGCTGGGCTGGCTGGTGTTTGGCGACTGGCCCGATCAACTGACCCTGTTGGGCGCGACCATTGTGGTGGCAACCGGGCTGTTCACCCTCTACCGCGAACGTGGGGCATCAGAGGGCTGAGAAAACCCGCCTGATATCATCGCAGTCGATATTATAGACGTCCTTGAAATGCGCCTCGTCCTTGGGGGCCAAAGGCAACAGCTTGACCGGCTTGATCCCCGCTTTCTGCCGCGAGTCGTTAAATTCATTATGCCCACGGATCAGCATATCCTGACCGGTAAAGCTCAGCGTGGGCATGTTGCGCGCCACCTTGGCATGGGCAAAGTTCATCACGCTTTGCTTGACCTCGGGTTGGAACATTAACGCCAGCGCCGCCGTGGTATAGATCACTTGGGTCGGGGCGGCACGCACCCCATCGGGGCCGGGTTGCGCGATGTATCCCTGATTGAAATCAATTGCGATCTCGCGGTGTTTGCGCGACAGGCCGCGCAGCTCTGCCGCCGCCTCGCGCAGGCGTTCAACGTAAACACAGGCAACCGCGTCATCATCATCCATGCGAAACTGCAGGCAGGGCTGATCGTCAAACCGGCGCACCGAATTGATCGCCTTTTGCATCACCTGACGATGCGGCCCCGGCGCGTGCGCCTGCACAATAACTTGCGGCATGTCTGCCACCAGATCCATCAGCCGACTGGCCCAGGGTTCCGGCAGGGTGTCACCGGCCACAATCAACAGGGTGAAATCCGGGTCGGTCTGGGCGCGCAGCGGCGGCAGGGTGATGGTTTCAAAGGTGCGAAACCGATCTTCCAGACGGGCAGGGGCATAGAGATAGTCGATCCGCTGTTCCAGCGTTTCATGTTCGACCTGAAATCCACCTATTCCGGGATAGGAAAACCGGCATATTCCGATAACCTGCATAATGAAACCCAAACGTCCCTTGTTCCGGCACGACCCTGTGCCCATCTGCAATCTTGCAGCGCGGCGCGGTCTTGGCAAGCACCAGGTAAGGAGCAGGGTAAGGGACAAGGTAAGGGACAAGGTAAGGGGGCTATGTAAAGGCCTGCCTGCTTGTTCGGGCGGCACACTGTCAGGGCTGTTGACACCCGGTGCGACTCCCCATATACGCGCGATATCTCGACACTTGGGGGTCGCCCTAACGTCGAATTCAGTACTAAAGTGGTCACGATCCGGCTGAACAGGCCCGATCCTCTGGAAACCCACCGCGTCGTTCCCGAAATCTGGGGGCGGAGGCGGTTTTTGCGCTTGCGGACGCGTAAGGCGTTAAGAATTTAAACCGCACGCCCTTGCGTGCACACATGTGTTGATGAGACGGGGAAAGAACCGCCAATGCCAACGATCCAACAGCTGATCCGCAAGCCGCGGCAGCCCAAAATAAAACGCTCCAAGTCCATGCACTTGCAGGAATGTCCGCAAAAGCGCGGCGTTTGCACACGCGTTTACACCACGACACCGAAAAAGCCGAACTCGGCCATGCGGAAGGTTGCTAAAGTGCGCCTGACCAATGGCTTTGAGGTCATTTCGTATATCCCGGGTGAAAGCCACAACTTGCAGGAACACTCTGTTGTCCTGATCCGCGGCGGTCGCGTAAAAGACCTTCCCGGCGTGCGGTATCACATCTTGCGCGGTGTTCTGGATACCCAGGGCGTAAAAGACCGTAAACAACGTCGTTCGAAATACGGCGCCAAGCGTCCGAAATAAGGAGATCAGCAGATGTCACGTCGTCACGCCGCTGAAAAACGCGAAGTACTGCCGGACGCCAAGTTTGGTGATCGCGTACTGACCAAGTTCATGAACAACCTGATGGTTGATGGTAAAAAGTCGATCGCCGAACGGATCGTCTACAACGCGATGGATCGCGTTGAAACCAAGATCAAACGGTCCCCATTGGAAGTGTTCCACGAAGCCCTGGAAAACATCCAACCCTCGGTCGAGGTTCGCTCGCGCCGGGTGGGTGGTGCCACGTATCAGGTTCCCGTCGAAGTGCGCCCCGAACGCCGCGAAGCACTGGCAATCCGCTGGTTGATCAACGCCAGCCGGTCGCGCAACGAAAACACCATGGAAGAGCGCCTTGCAGGCGAGCTGATGGACGCCGTTCAGTCCCGTGGTTCCGCCGTCAAAAAGCGCGAAGACACCCACAAGATGGCCGAGGCAAACAAAGCCTTCAGTCATTATCGCTGGTAAACCCCTTTAAAGGCTCGGACCAATGGCACGCGACTTTCCACTGAACCATTACCGCAACTTCGGTATCATGGCGCATATTGATGCAGGCAAAACCACCTGTTCAGAGCGCATCCTGTTTTACACCGGCAAATCCCACAACATTGGTGAGGTGCACGATGGTGCGGCCACCATGGACTGGATGGAGCAGGAGCAGGAACGCGGCATCACCATCACGTCGGCTGCGACCACCACGTTCTGGGAACGCACCGAAGATGGTGTAACTCCCGATACACCCAAGCACCGTCTGAACATCATCGACACCCCCGGCCACGTTGACTTCACCATTGAAGTTGAACGCTCGCTGGCGGTTCTGGATGGCGCGGTTGCCGTGCTGGACGCCAATGCCGGTGTCGAGCCGCAGACCGAAACTGTTTGGCGTCAGGCCGACCGGTACAAGGTTCCGCGGATCGTGTTTGTCAACAAGATGGACAAGATCGGTGCCGACTTCTTTAACTGCGTGCACATGATCAAAGACCGCACCGGTGCGATCCCGTGCCCGATCCAGATTCCGATCGGTGCCGAGACCGAGCTGGAAGGCTTGATTGACCTGATCACCATGGAAGAATGGGTTTGGGAAGGTGAAGACCTTGGCGCGACTTGGGAAAAACGCCCTATTCGCGACAGCCTGAAAGATCTGGCTGACGAATGGCGTGCCAACATGATCGAAGTTGCCGTCGAAATGGAAGACGACGCGATGGAGGCTTACCTCGAAGGCGAAGAGCCTGACCAGGAAACGCTGCGTCGCCTGATCCGCAAGGGGACGCTGGCAATTGCGTTTATTCCGGTTCTGTGTGGCTCGGCGTTTAAAAACAAAGGTGTTCAGCCGCTGTTGAACGCTGTGATCGACTATCTGCCCAGCCCGGTGGACGTTGTTGATTACATGGGCTTTAAACCCGGTGACGAAACGGAAACCCGTAATATTCCGCGCCGTGCGGACGACAACATGCCGTTCAGCGGACTGGCGTTCAAAATCATGAACGACCCGTTTGTCGGCACTCTGACCTTTACCCGCATCTATTCGGGCACTTTGGAAAAGGGCGGTTCGCTGCTGAATTCCACCAAGGGCAAGAAAGAGCGCGTTGGCCGGATGATGATGATGCACTCGAACGACCGGGAAGAGATTTCCGAAGCGTTTGCGGGCGACATTATCGCACTGGCAGGCCTGAAAGACACCACAACCGGTGACACGCTTTGCGCGATCAACGATCCGGTGATCCTGGAAACCATGACCTTCCCCGACCCGGTTATCGAAATCGCGGTTGAACCGAAGACCAAGGCTGACCAGGAAAAGATGTCACAAGGCCTGGCACGTTTGGCTGCCGAAGATCCGTCTTTCCGCGTCGAAACCGACCAGGAAAGCGGCCAGACCATCATGAAGGGCATGGGCGAACTTCACCTCGATATTCTGGTGGATCGTCTCAAGCGTGAATTCAAGGTCGAAGCCAACATTGGTGCGCCTCAGGTTGCTTACCGCGAGACCATTGGTCACGAGGTCGAACATACCTATACCCACAAGAAACAGTCGGGTGGGTCCGGTCAGTTCGCCGAAGTGAAACTGGTCATCACGCCAACAGCGCCCGGCGAAGGGTATTCGTTCGAATCCAAGATTGTTGGTGGGTCGGTGCCCAAGGATTACATCCCGGGTGTTGAAAAAGGCATCAAGTCCGTCATGGATAGCGGCCCCTTGGCTGGCTTCCCGGTGATCGACTTCAAAGTGTCCCTGATCGACGGTAAATTCCACGATGTTGACTCCAGCGTTCTGGCGTTCGAAATCGCGGCTCGTATGGGGATGCGCGAAGGTATGCGCAAAGCCGGGGCCAAGATGTTGGAACCAGTGATGAAAGTCGAAGTGATCACACCAGAAGACTATACTGGCGGGATCATCGGCGATTTGACATCGCGTCGGGGTCAGGTGACTGGTCAGGAACAGCGCGGCAACGCCATTGCTATCGAAGCAATGGTGCCGCTAGCGAATATGTTCGGCTATATCAACACGTTGCGGTCGATGTCATCGGGTCGTGCGAACTTCTCGATGCAGTTCGATCACTACGATCCGGTACCGCAGAGCATCAGCGACGAGATCCAGGCGAAATACGCGTAACGGTGCGTGAAATCACGCACCCTACGGGGTGCATCCATTAAAGGTGTGTGTTTGCGCACGCCGCACAAGACATAAGGAGACCTGTCATGGGTAAGGAAAAGTTTGAGCGTAACAAGCCACACGTCAACATTGGCACGATTGGTCACGTTGACCACGGCAAGACGACGCTGACGGCTGCGATCACCAAGTATTTCGGCGAATTTCAGGCGTATG
>JBLINN010000164.1:0-9481 GCA_047639325.1 Paracoccaceae bacterium
TCACCCAACTCCTCCCATAGAGTCATGGCAACGAAATCGAAAATGGCAACGGAGGACATCGCTGTGGCACAAACAGGCAGGTATCACGGTGGACTGGTATTTTTTGGCGCGCAAGACAGTGCGCTGGACCGGTTCAGTCGGATTGTAACAGCAACACTTGAAGATTACGGCCACCCTGTCGAAAGGCAGAGCATTGTGAACCCGCAACAAGCGCGGATCCTTTCCAGCCATTATCTGGTCAAACTGACCCTTGGGGCGGAACCGATGAACCTAGCCGAAGTCGACTGCCCCGGCAAGTTACTGCAACGCCTGGAAATTGCACTGTGCCCGGTGGCGGGTGGCGCGGATGACCGCGACATTTCCGAACTGATGCTGGTGGTGATGCTGTACCGGATGGTCGATATCTTCGCCACGCGCGAAATCGAATGGCTTGACCCCGAAATGGTGCTGAGCGTCGAACAGTTCCTGGGTGCCTTTACCAATGTGTCGCCCCGCCGGGTGCGCGGACGTCAGGAAATCCTGGAAACCGGCAATACGCCGTTTGCACCGATAGATGAAACCGAACATGGCCTGTCGATGCAATTCGACAACATCTGCGGACAAGCACCCCATGAAGGGGAAATCGGCCTGGTTGACCTTAGCGAAGAAGAAACCCTGGCCTTTGCCTATCGTCTCTCTGCCAGCCGCGGCTTTATCGACGCGAGCTCTCCCGAGGAAGAGGCCCAGAACGACATCCGCCGTCTGGCGGCTTGGGGCATGACCGGCATGGTCGGCTTTCTTTGCGCCCCGGTGGCCCTGTCGATGGCGGCGGTCAATTTGGCCAAAGGCGAAGATTTCCGCCTGAACACCCACGTGCTGTCGCTGACCGGGTTGCTGGTGATGCTGCAAAGCTCTGGCGCTTTGGCCGGTGCGATGTCTTACCTGCCGCTTTGACGCGCCTGCCGGTCTGACGGCAATACCATACCCTGCTGCCCCCCGGCCCCACATGGCCGGGGTTTTGCGTTAAGCGCCCGTCACATCGGCGCGCGCCAGCACATAAGTGTGAATTGAAAACACCACAGCCCCGGTTTGCGGCAGGCGCAGGATGCATTGGCGTTCGCTGCGCAGGAAATCGCCCTCGCCGTCGTTTGGATGATCCCGGCGCGCGTGAATACTGCGCGGCTGATGCAGGCTCGGGTCTTGGTACCACAGCGCGTTGAACCGCCACAAAGGCCGCCCCGGCTGGACCCCGTCAAACAACCGCTGCACCCGCGCCGCCATGCCCCCGTCATACTCGTCCACCGTCTGATGGATCCCGATCAGCGGATGCATGAACTTTTCCTCCAGCATCCAACTGGTCGAAAAACACAAAACCGCGCCGGTCAGAATATGCTCGTCGCCCGATTTCTGCAAAATGCACAGATCTTCCTGTACCAACCGCCCCAGCGTGCCCATCGGATCAGACCGGTTGATCGCCACCTCAACCCCGTCGCTGCGCGTCACCACATCGGTCGCGACCGGACAGACCAACCCCAGCACCATATCCAACAGTTCTTCTGCCGCCAGCCGCGCGCTGTCATCCATCGCCAGAACCGCATCGCGCGACTGCTGCAACAACTGATCCCGCAACGCCATCTGCCCGGCCAACGCTTCGTCCTCCACCAGCCAATCGTTCAGCACAAAGGGCTGAATCCCCGGCAGGGGGCGCGGGTCAAACGGGTCATAGGGCAGTGATTTTTGCAAAATATCGGCCATGGGCGCGGCTTGGCACCACCGCCCTGTCCTGTTGGCACAAAAACGACCGCTGCCGTCGCAATCTGAGGCGCAGCGCCATTTGGCCGCGGCGCACCATGACCCCAGCAACCAGCCGGAGCAGCCACATGAACATCCCTTACCGCGAAACGCGCAAGATCGACCCGCATCGCGGCGATACCCTAAGCGATGGTAGCCCCAACGACAGTGACCGCATCGAAATCGGCCCCACCCAACTGGCGTTTGGCGAATGGGCGCAGGCCGGGCTGACCCCACCCAACCTTGCCGCAATGCGCGCGTACCGCTTGCAACGCCTGACGCAGCATATCGTTGATCGCGGCTATGGCGGCTTGCTGATGTTCGACCCCCTGAACATCCGCTATGCCACCGACAGCACCAATATGCAGCTATGGAACACCCACAACCCGTTCCGCGCCGTGCTGGTTTGCGCCGATGGATACATGGTGATCTGGGACTATAAAAATGCGCCTTTTCTCAGTACATTCAACCCGTTAGTGCGCGAACAACGCGCGGGCGCGGATTTGTTCTATTTCGGGCGGGGCGACAAAATCGGGCAACAGGCCGATGTGTTTTCCAACGAGATCCGCACCCTGCTGGCCGAACATGCCCCCGGCAATACGCGGCTGGCGGTCGACAAGATCATGCTGCACGGCCTGCGCGCGCTAGAGGCACAAGGGTTCGACATTCTGGATGGCGAAGAAGTCACCGAAAAGGCCCGCTCGGTCAAAAGCGCCGATGAAATTCTGGCGATGCGCTGCGCGTCACATGCCTGCGAAACCGCCATGTTCGAGATGGAGCAGTTTGCCCGCCAAAATGTTCCCAAAGGCACCACGTCCGAGGATGACATCTGGGCCGTCCTGCACGCCGAAAACATCCGACGCGGCGGCGAATGGATCGAAACCCGGCTGCTATCTTCTGGCCAGCGCACCAACCCGTGGTTTCAGGAATGCGGCCCGCGCATCGTGCAAAACAACGAGATCGTCGCCTTTGATACCGATCTGATCGGCAGCTACGGCATCTGCGTCGACATTTCTCGCACTTGGTGGGTTGGTGATGCAAAACCAACCAATTCAATGATCTACGCGATGCGCCACGCGCATGAACACATCATGACCAATATGGAAATGTTAAAACCCGGCGTCACCATCCCGGAACTGACCGACAAAGCGCATAAGCTGGACGACAAGTTTCAGGCGCAAAAATACGGCTGCGTCATGCACGGTGTTGGCCTGTGTGATGAATGGCCATTGGTGCGCTACCCGGACAAAAATGTGCCCGGCGCCTTTGACTACCCGCTGGAACCCGGCATGGTGCTGTGCGTCGAGGCCTGTGTGGGCGAAGTTGGCGGTGATTTTTCGATCAAGCTGGAAGATCAGGTGCTGGTCACCGAAGACGGGTTCGAGAACCTGACCAAATACCCGTTTGATCCGGCCCTGATGGGGGAATAACCCGCCGTAGGGTGTGCTTTCAGCGCACCTTCCCAACCCTCAAATGAAAACACCTGCTACCATTTCGCAGGTCGGCTAGCAGCCTATTTGCAACCTTCCGTTCAAGCGCAGCATCGGGCTCGAACGGCGGAAAGCGGTCTTTCGGCGAAGGCGCGAGGCCATCGTGCGAAGTAGCTGGAAGCTGACATTCCATCGGCCCGATTTTCAAGCTCTAGACTGCACCGCCGCAAGGCGGCTGTGCACCCCATTACAGACTCATGACAAAGTGGAATTTGAAACTCGGATATTTCCACGCAAATGAGCGTTCCCAATTTTTTGAAGAGAATGTTATATTCGTGGCACAGGAAATAATCAGAGGCTTCATCATGGCAGAAAAGAACACATTTAACTTGTCTTCCAGTGCCGCAGATTCCTATGAGCGCCAGAAAGTTCCAGCCATCTTCGCTCCAATGGCAGAGGCGACCCTTGATGCCATCTCTTTACCGCTACGCGCTAGCATCCTCGACGTCGCTTGTGGCACAGGCGCAGTTGCGCGTGCCGTTGGTTCTAGGATAGACGAGCCAAGTAGGATAACCGGGGCCGACTTGAATCCGGCCATGATAGAAGTCGCGCGGCAAAATACTCCGGACGGCAATCACGAATACGAGTTCGTTGTGGCATCCGCTGACTCGATGCCATTCGAAGATGCCAAGTTTGACTTGCTGTTCTGCCAGCATGGATTACAGTTTTTTCCTGACAAACCAGCCGCATTGACTGAAATGCGTCGTGTTATGCGCAAAGGTGGGAAATTGGTCCTGACCTGTTGGGCTGGAATTCCACCGATGTTCCAAGTTGTGCAGGACGTGCTTGGCCGCCACATTGGTGAGGCCGCTGCATCAAGTGCGGTCGCTCCATTTGTTTGGAATGACAGTGCTCATATCAGCGATTTGATCACCGAGGCAGGGTTTGACTGCAGCACGCCGTCCGCATTGGCCGTCGACCGAACTATGTCGGCTTCGCCTGAGGCCATGCGTGAAGAAATCCTTGCAACCCCAAACGAGCCTGCGCTTCGGGCCGCCGGTGATGAAGTTATCAACCGGATTGTCTCTGAGATTTCGGAAGGCGTGGCGCAGTACAAAGAGGGCCAAAAGCTATGCATGCCCCAAACAGCGCATCTCTTTCAGGCGAGGGCGGCATAGGTGACCTCGGCGAATAGTGGGTAAGTTTCGGCCTCAAAATTGACTTTCTAAAGGTCCGAATAGTTCCGCATTGTATGAATTCAATCTGGCCCCAAATTTGCAGGTGCGGCGAATGGCAAGTTCGACGGGCCGCACCGCAGCATGGGTAGATAGGAGCCAATGGCAGGTGTGGGCCGTTCGCCGCAGGTGTGGCCGCGCGAACCAAAGCCCGCTTTGCCCGCAGCACAGCCGCGAAGCGAGCGATCGCTATGCCCGCTCCAGTCCCGTCACCTCACCGTGATCCCCTGACACAGCCCTTGGCAATCGCGCGCCGCACCCCCACCCTATAGCGGCCCAACACGGAGACGCGCCATGCCCACCGAACGCATCACTTTCCCCGGCCATGACGGCAATCAACTGGCCGCCCGGCTGGATATGCCGCAAGGCCCGCATCTTGCCACGGCGCTGTTTGCCCATTGTTTCACCTGCTCCAAAGACATCCCAGCCGCGCGCCGTATCGCCGCGCGGCTGGCCGGGATGGGCATTGCCGTGTTGCGGTTTGACTTCACCGGGTTGGGCCATTCCGAAGGCGAGTTCGCCAATACCACCTTCACCTCCAACGCTGACGACCTGACGGCAGCGGCCGAGTATCTGGAAACCCGGGGCATGGCGCCATCGCTGCTGATCGGCCACTCGCTGGGCGGGGCGGCGGTGCTTAAGGCGCGGGCGTCGATTGCATCAGTACGCGCGGTGGTCACGCTGGGCGCGCCGTTTGATCCCGAACATGTCGCCCACAATTTTGCCGACGAACTGGGCCGAATCCATCGCGACGGTGCCGCCGAGGTCAGCTTGGGCGGGCGTCCGTTCTGCATCTCCAAAAGCTTTATCGACGATATCTCGCAGCACAGCCTGAAACCCGCCATCGCCGACCTGCACGCCGCCTTGCTGATCCTGCACGCGCCCCGCGACGAGGTGGTCAGCATCGACAATGCTGCCCAGATATTCCTGGCCGCCAAACATCCCAAAAGCTTTGTCACGCTGGACGATGCCGATCACCTGATCACCCGGCCCCGGGACGCCGAATATGCCGCCAATGTCATCGCTGCCTGGGTCGGGCGCTATGTCGACCTGACCCCGCCTGCCCCGCCCCCCGGAGCGCCCGAAGGCATCGTGCGCGTGACCGAGGCAGACCCAGATGGGTTTTTGCAGGATATTCAGTCTGGCCCCGACCATCACGCGCTGGCGGATGAACCGCTGGCCTATGGTGGCACCAACCGTGGCATGTCGCCCTATGGGTTTGTGTCGGCGGGTCTGGGGGCTTGCACGGCGATGACCATCCGTATGTACGCGCGCCGCAAAGGCTGGCCGCTGGCCCATGTCAGCGTCGAAGTCAGCCACAACAAGGTGCACGCCCAGGATGCGGATACGGGCAGCACCAACAAGATAGATCAGTTCACCCGGCTGGTCCGACTGGAGGGCGATCTGGACGCCGGTCAGCGCGCGCGGCTGATGCAGATCGCCGATAAATGCCCGGTGCATCGCACGTTGGAACATGGGGCAAAGGTAGTCACCGAACTGGCGGCCTAACGTCAGGTCCATAAACGGATCGGGGCGGGCCTGACACTGTCACCCCGTCCCGATAAGTATATATTCAGAAAAACCCGCGCTTTGCGGGATTTCAGCTGCGACGGGTCAACCCCGCGCGCGACCCACCATTTTCCACAATGCAGGCAGCAACAGTGCCGCCAGCGCCAGCTTGATCGCGTCGCCAATCAGGAAAGGTGTCAAACCCCACGCCAGGATCGGCTTGTCCCAGCCATACAGCACGCCCAGCCACAACAGGCCCGGCACATAGATCAGCGCGTTGCCGATCACCATCGCCGCCGCCATACCGCCAACCGACCGGTCCCAGCCGCGTGCCGCCAAAGCACCCAGCGCGCCCGTGGCCAGCACAAAGCCCACCAGATAGCCGCCCGTACCGCCCATCATATAGGCCAGCCCGTGTTGCTCGGCGCCCGAGCCTGCAAACACGTCAAACCCCAGTGCGCCAACCACCATATATCCCAGGATTGTCACCAGACCCAGCTGCGCGCCATACCCCGCACCCAGGGCCAGAACCGCGAATGTGCCCATGGTCACCGGTACCGGCCACATCGGCACGCTGATCTTGGCCGAAATCGCCAGAACGGCGATGCCCAATACCACCAGAGCCGCCTGTTTCAGGCGCAGGCCTAAGCCCTCGGTTGGGCCAAAGGCGTTTGCCAATACGTTGGGCGAGGTAAGGTCGGTCATCCGGTCTTCTCCTGTCAAATTGCAAATCACCCGCAATGAAATGTCGCAATTGCTGCGCTGCCGCAAGTAACTTTTGCAAATGCATAAAAAATCCAGCCCAGGATTAGCACGCCACGGCCCCACAGCTCAGCAAGCCCGCACAGGTCCTGAAACGGGCGCGCGCCCACCCCGGCAGGGCTGATCCGTCGCAATAAACCCCTGCAACAAAAGGCCGAGTATGATATGATAGCTGCAAATCATCCGCCCTTTTGCAGGAGACACGGGATGCCACCCTCTGACAAAGCCGAGGCCCAGAAGATCAAAGAGGCCCAGAAAGCCGTGCATGGCGAAGTGAAAAAGCTGGCGAAAGCCACCAAAAAGCAGGTTGACGAGGCCAAAGCACTGGCCGCGGAAAAGTCTGATCTGGCCAAAGTGAAAAAACCGGGGCCGGATGACAAGAAACGTGGCAAGCTTCTTGATCTAAGGATCAAAGCCATTGAAAAAACCTGTAAAGGCGAGGCCGACGCCACCGCCAAACGCATCGGCGATTTGTTGAAGACCTACGTGCCCGATGACAAAGAGGCACTACCAATGTGGCAAAAGGGCATGGACAAATGGTATGTCGACATGCTCAAAAAAGAGCCCGGCCTGGATGTTGGCGGCGGCGCGCGGGTAAACGGCCAGATATCCGTCAAAGACAAGAAGGCCCTTATCGACATCACCTGGATAAAGTGACCCTGGGGTCATGCAACCCATCCTGAACACGGCGCGCGCGGGTAAAGACCGATGGCGAAAAACCAATCATCAGTCGGCAAACATTGCCGCCGTCACCTCGCCCGACGCCCCAATGAACCCCAGCGCATCCCCCGCAACCTCGACGCTGTAACAAGCCCACAGATCCGATGGCGGCCATTGCGAACAATAAAAGTCCCCCTGAAACCGCCAATACCCCCAACTGTCCGCCCCCGCGTTGTACAATGTCCGCCCCGAGGCCCGGAACTCTTGCCAGGCCCCGCTGTCATAATCCACCCGGCGCGCGTCCAATGCGGCGCGGATCGCGTCGCCGGATAAAACCTGCCAGTCCTGCGCCGTCACAACGCCCGACCAAATCGCCAAAACCCACGCAAACCGTCGCATCCAGCCATCGCTGCCTTGTCGTGCCTGTCACACCAGTCTAAGACGCAGCCTACCCCCCGTGCTAATCACAACAAGGTGCCGCTGCTGATGATCCCTCGCTATTCCCGCCCCGAAATGGTCGCCATCTGGAGCCCTGAAAGCAAGTTCCGCATCTGGTTCGAGATCGAGGCCCATGCCTGTGACGCCATGGCCGATCTGGGCGTGATCCCGCGCGAAAACGCTGACGCGGTGTGGAAAGCCAAGGACGTGGAATTCGACATCGCCCGCATTGACGAGATTGAGGCCGTCACCAAGCATGACGTCATCGCGTTTCTGACCCATCTGGCCGAACATGTTGGCAGTGACGAGGCGCGGTTTGTGCATCAGGGCATGACGTCATCGGATGTGCTGGATACCTGCTTTAACGTGCAACTGACCCGCGCCGCCGACATTCTGATCGCCGATATGGGCGGGCTGCTTGCCGCGCTGAAACGCCGGGCCATCGAACATAAGGATACGGTCCGTGTTGGCCGCAGCCACGGCATCCACGCAGAACCCACAACCATGGGCCTGACCTTTGCCCGTTTCTACGCGGAAATGGACCGCAACCTGCGCCGCTTGAAAACCGCACGTGAAGAAATCGCGACCGGGGCCATTTCCGGCGCAATCGGCACCTTCGCCAATGTCGACCCGGCCGTCGAAGAACATGTCTGCGCGAAACTGGGCCTAACGCCTGAACCAATCAGCACCCAAGTGATCCCGCGCGACCGCCACGCCGCGTTCTTTGCCGCCCTTGGCATCGTGGCCAGCTCGATCGAAAACATTGCAACCGAAGTGCGCCACATGCAGCGCACCGAAGTCCTGGAAGGCGCCGAATTCTTCTCGGCCGGCCAAAAGGGCTCGTCGGCGATGCCGCATAAAAAGAACCCGATCCTGACGGAAAACCTGACAGGTCTGGCACGTTTGGTGCGTATGGCGGTGATCCCGGCGATGGAAAATGTGACGCTCTGGCATGAACGCGACATCTCGCACTCTAGCGTCGAACGCGCCATTGGTCCTGACACCACCATCACCCTTGATTTTGCCTTGCATCGCTTGACGGGCGTGATCGACAAAATGTTGATCTATCCTGACAACATGCTGGCCAACATGAACAAATTCAGCGGCTTGGTGATGTCGCAGCGGGTGCTGTTGGCCCTGACGCAGGCCGGGGTCAGCCGCGAAGACAGCTATAAGCTGGTGCAGCGCAATGCGATGAGGGTATGGGAACACGGCAAAGATTTCAAAACCGAACTGCTGGCGGATGCAGATGTGCTTGCCGCGCTGAGTGCCGAAGAGATCGAAGATAAATTCGACCTTGGCTATCACACCAAACATGTGGACACGATCTTTAAACGGGTGTTTGGCGACAGCTAACCCCCGCCCGGACACTTCCCCGTTCAAAGGCGGAGTGTCCCCCGGCGTCGGTATTCGATTTCTTTCAAAGAAATCGGGCCGGAAAATTTCAAATTTTACGCTTCCGTCCAGCCTCGGCGCGCCGCGAAGCAGCCAAGGGCTGGTCCAAAAGGGTTTTCTTTTTCACCAATCTGGTATTGTCTGCGCCAGCACGCCCCGGCGTGCGCGACCATCGAAGGCTATCAGGACTGAAGGAATTCAAGGATGACCACACAAATAAACGCCCTGCCAGGCATCATCAAGGAAATCGAAGAGATTGACGTCTGCATTGCCGATCTCAAC
>JBLINN010000165.1:0-9477 GCA_047639325.1 Paracoccaceae bacterium
GTCAACGCAGACCTGCGTTGGCCCGGCCGCCACCTGCGTGTTCAGCAATGCGCCCTACAACGCCAACCGAAGAACCCGTTGAACAATGGGTGCTGGCGTTACTCTCAGGCGCAATCTTCACGTCCCCGACGACAACTTCAAACCGCCGTCACGATCCATATCTGGGGGGACCGGAGCAAAAGGAATAAGCCTTTCCATATTAATGAAATCAAATGCTTGCGTTGATCTTTGTCAGGATTTCATGCCTTAATCAGAGATTCCCCAGAACGCACCTCGCACTTCAAAACAAGCCCTGCTCGGCTCGCTTTCTCAAACCGCAAACCGACCCTTGCTCCCATCCGGCATCTTTCGACTCAAATCCCCAATAACATCGGGTATCCAGCGTTTGACATGAGAGACCGAAGTAAACGGCGGGTTGCTAAGCTGTCGGGCGTTTTTGTCGGAAAGTATCATCCTTCAATACCATCAATGACAATTCAAACGCGATGCGACCGGCATTGGCCGGTGGTGGTTCACTTCTTTCAGGGATAGCGCATGTATCACGACTTGACACATGTATCACATAATGATACATTTCGACCATGATCCAAAGCACCAGGGGCAAACGCGCCGCCAAAGCCGTGAAGGGCAAGTATGGCAAAGGCTTCCCCGGTGACTTGGTCAAGCGCACGCGGGCGATGCTCACGGCGCTTGATGCAGCGGTTGTCTTGGAAGATTTACGCTTCCCCCCCGGCAACCATTTGGAAGAATTGAAAGGTAATCGGGCTGGGCAGCATTCATTGCGGATAAGCCAGCAATGGCGCATTTGCTTTGTCTGGACGGCCAGCGGCCCCGCCGATGTTGAGATTGTCGATTGCCATTGAAAGGAAAAGCTATGAGCCTGCTTGAAGCGCCAATGCACCCCGGCGAAGTCCTGAAAGAACTCTACCTCGATCCTTTGGACATCGGGGCGATAGCATTTGCGTGTCGTCTGGACGTGCCTCGCACGCGGATCGAGCGGCTTGTGAAAGGTGTCACCCGCATGACCCCAGACACGGCCCTACGCCTTGCCCGTGCGTTGAACACGACACCGGCCTACTGGATGAATATGCAGACCAATTACGACATCGCAACAGCATCCAAAGAGGTTGACGTATCGGGGATTGAACCGCTCTTTGCAGCCTAGTTAGAGCAAAACCGAAACAGACACGAGGCGCGTTTGAACGCAGTGAAATGGGAAGCTGGCATTTGGCTGGCGAGGTTCCCGACGGCAAGCCTCTGGTCACCGGCTATTGTATTGCAGCCTATCTTGGTAAAGGGATATCGCCCAGTCGAAAAGTGCACGACCAGCGGTTTCAACCCCCGAGACCGGCTCTGATGGCTCGACAGACCCGTCCGAACACCACAGGCAAGTGCCCATGGCACGGAGGGGCACGATGGTTTTTTTGTCGGGACGTCGCCCACTTTCTGTTTGATCTGAATTGCCTCTGGATTATTGGACGCAATCCTGGCTAATCTACGGGCCAGACAGGTAATATGGCCAAGCCGAAATTCAGCAGAATTCAAGCGAGATGCGATGCCCAAATTGCGCAACGCGGGCAAATAAGGCGCTTTGACAAGGAGACTTCAGGGGTGATCAAAACAGCAGTCATCGGCCTCGGGATAATGGGCCGGCGCATGGTCGAACATATGGATATCCATCCACAGTTCGATCTGGTTTCGATGTGGGATCCCGAAAGGGTGGCGTGCGATCTGTCGGCGAAGCTTGCCCCGCAGGCCGCTGTCGCCGAAAGCGCACAGGGTGCAATAGACGCGGCTGATCTGGTTTATCTGGCATGCCCCCCAAAACCTCGCAAGACCTATGCTTTGATGGCAGCTGCGGCTGGCAAGGCTGTTTTCCTGGAAAAACCTCTGGGCGTGGACGTGGCGGAAAGCCGGGCTCTTGTTGACCGGCTGAAACGTTCTGGTGTCCCGACTGCCGTCAACTTTACCCAGGCAGCCGGTGACGCGATGGCTCATGTTTCCAGGGACGCCCGCGCCGGGGTGCTGGGTGATCTGGCGGGCGCAGACATTGTGGTGACCTATGCGGCGTGGCCGCGCCAGTGGCAGGTGGGCGCGGACTGGCTTCGCTTTCGCGCAGAAGGTGGCATGACCAGAGAAGTCATTTCCCATTTCCTTTTCTTCAGCGAAAGAATTTTGGGACCACTGCATATTGTCTGGTCGCGGGCTGACTATCCCAAAGGACAGGAGCTTTGCGAAACACATGTGGCCGCCCGCTTGGAAACCGAGGCCGGGCTTCCAGTGACCATCATGGGAAGCGTCGGCGGCGCGCAGCCAGATCGCCAGGAATTAACAATCAAAGGCACATCAAAAAGCCGACGCATCAGTGAATTCCACCGCGACGCGGCCTCGGATGGCGGGCTGTTTATCCCGGTCGGCCAGGAGCCGGAAGACCCGCGTGCCTCCAGTCTGAAGGCCCAGCTGGATGATCTCGTGCTTCTTTGTGAAGGCAAGCCGAACAGGTTGGCAACGACAGAGGAGGCGTTGCGTGTTCAGATATTGGTTGAGAGTATTTTGAACGATCAGACCTGACCCGCCACATGTTGGCATCATCTACGCCTCTCTTGTCGGGTTGGTGAATTCCGGGCAGCATGCACCAGCGCAATGCGTGCCTTTGACCGGGCAAAGCCACTCTTCCTGGGCCCGATAGTGCGGCCCGTCATCAAAAAGCGTTCCCATCATGTTTCTTCGAGCCAATCACCACTATCCCTCTCGACGTTCGGCCGTTGTTGCTGACAATATGGTTGTGACGTCACAACCTTTGGCTGCCCAGGCTGGGCTGTCCATGTTGTCTCGGGGTGGAAATGCTGTTGATGCTGCCCTTGCAACAGCCATCACGCTGACGGTGGTGGAACCAACCGGCAATGGGTTGGGCTCTGACGCTTTCGCGATCCTGTGGGATGGCAAAGAGCTGCACGGGCTAAACGCATCAGGACGATCACCCGCAGGCTGGACGCCCGAGCGGTTTGCCGGGCTGGACAAGATGCCCTATCGCGGCTGGGAAAGCGTTACTGTGCCCGGAGCGGTGTCTGGATGGGTTGCGCTATCGCAGCGGTTTGGCAAATTGCCTTTTGCCACGCTTTTTGAACCTGCAATCGGGTATGCAGAGAATGGTTTTCCGGTGTCTCCTGTCATTGCCAAGCTTTGGCAACGTGGGGCAGAGCAGTTGGGTCATCAGCCCGGATTTGCCGAGACATTTATGCCAAAGGGGCGCGCGCCGCGTGCCGGAGAGTATTTTGCCAGCCCGGGACATGCCCGCACATTGCGGCTGATTGCCGAGACAAAGGGCAACGCGTTTTATGAAGGTGAGATCGCCAAAGAAATTGCAGATTTTGCCAAGCTCCATACCGCGGCCCTCACTTTGCAAGACCTGGCTGCCCATAAAGTCGACTGGTGCGGCACACTCTCACAAAAGTTTGACGAAGTGACCCTGCACGAGATCCCGCCCAACGGTCAGGGGATTGCTGCTCTGATGGCACTGGGAATCCTGTCGCACACAGGCATTCGCGATCTGGGCGCTGACGACCCGCAGGCGCTGCATCTTCAGATCGAGGCGATGAAGCTCGCCCTGCGGGACGCCGAAGCCTATGTCGCCGATGGTGACTACATGATCAATGTCACCGCTGCGGACATGTTGGATGAAGGGTATCTGTCATCGCGTGCCCGCGAGATCAATCTGTCCTGTGCCACCGATTTTGGCTCAGGTGCTCCAAAGAATGGTGGCACAGTCAATCTGGCGACAGCGGATGCGTCCGGGATGATGGTGTCCTTTATTCAGTCAAATTATGCCGGGTTTGGTTCTGGTGTGGTGGTGCCGGGGACCGGCGTTGCCCTGCAGAACCGTGGCGCGGATTTCTCGCTGGACCCTGCGCATCAAAACCACGTCGGCCCTGGCAAAAAACCGTTCCACACGATCATACCCGGGTTCCTGATGGGGTCAGATGGTCCAAAAATGAGCTTTGGGGTGATGGGCGGGCCAATGCAGGCGCAAGGCCATGTGCAGATGGTCCTTCGCACGCAATTATGGGGTCAGGACCCGCAAATGGCGGCGGATGCACCGCGCTGGCGGATCACTCAGGGGGTGGGTGTGGCTTGCGAATCGACCCTGCCAGCCGCAACTTTGGAGGCTCTGCGCTCTCTTGGCCATGATCTGACACTCGAAGCGCCAGACAATGCTTTTGGCTTTGGCGGCGCACAGCTGATCCAGCGCCTGCCCGGCCGCGGTTATGCTGGCGGGTCTGATCCGCGCAAAGACGGGGCGGCGATGGGGTTTTGAGAAGCAGGCAGGGAGCTTGCCACGTAAGCTCAAGCGAACCCGCGCTGGTTTTGGCTTGATTTGGCCTGATTTGGCCTGGCATTGAGGCACGCGACGATCTGGACAATGCCCAGCCGGTGCCCCACCTGCGGTGATCGTAGAGGGGCGCCGCGCGCTTGGCGCTAACCAGCCGGGCAAGACCATTTGCAGTGCCGCGAACGCATCGAACAAGGCTGCAAACGCTCTGCTGGGCAGGCCCTCTCTCAGCCACTGCCGCGTAGGCGGAAATAAAAACGGCAAAAAGTTATAACATTCCACCTTTGGAATAAGATTGATCCAGATCAACGCAAAACCCCCCATAATACGATAAAATTGAGGGGTAAATTCTTATTGATCAGGAGGGCTCAAAATGCCGATCAGTGGTATACCTACAGATGCTGGTAACAACACCGTAACAGTTTCACCCACAGGTAGCTTTCAGGTTAACGGGTTGGCCGGTGATGACCTGCTGCGCGTTGACTATGGCACGTTGAACACAGATGTAGACATGCGTGACACGGGCTATGGCTGGTGGAGTGTCACAGATGACTTTTTTGATTCGACGCGGTTCTACAGCTTCGAACGCTTCGATATCACCTCGGGCAGCGGTGATGACAGCCTGCGGGGCTGGGGCGGCGATGATGCGTTCCACAGCGGGGCAGGTGATGATGTCATTACATCCGGCACCGGCAAGGATATCATCGACGGCGGCACGGGATTTGACCGGGCTGTCCTGGATTACAGCACAATCTCGGGGGACGTCTCTGTCACGCTAGACCCGTCCAAGACTATGGCCATTGCTGCAACCGGCGCTACGCTGACCGGAATTGAGGCGCTGAACATCACCACTTCATTTGGCATGGACTGGATTGACACCCGGAAAGGGCTGGGGAATGACACTGTCACAACGGGTGACGGCGATGACACCTATTTGACGAGCAATGGCAACGATAGTTTCAAT
The DNA here is from genome assembly GCA_047639325.1 of Paracoccaceae bacterium. Lineage (GTDB taxonomy): Bacteria > Pseudomonadota > Alphaproteobacteria > Rhodobacterales > Rhodobacteraceae > NVQY01. Next base: position 5,295 of record JBLINN010000165.1, read on the forward strand.
GCGGGCGGTGGAACAGACACGCTGGTTGTCGATTATTCGAACGCAACCACCGCTGTCAAACACACTGACACTGGCTATGGATGGAACCGCGTTGGCGACAAGGCTGGCGACATGTCGGTCAATTATTACGGTGTCGAGAAATACGACCTGACCGGCGGATCGGCGGGCGACAGCCTGCGGGGCGGTGGCAATGACGACCGGCTGATCGGGCGCGGCGGCGACGACTGGCTGAACGGCGGTGCCGGGGTTGATGTCATCAACGGCGGTGTTGGTACAGACACCTGGCAGGTGGATTATTCTGGCCGCAACAAGATTTCCGCCGTCAACCTGAACAAACAGACCACCAATACCGGGACGACGATAGATAAAATCGAGGCGCTTCACTATACTGGAAGTGCATCCAAAGACGAGGTCAGGGCCAAGTCGGGCGCGTTCGATGACTGGATCAGCACCGGCGATGCAGATGACTATGTCCAGACCGGACGCGGCATGGACCGGGCCGATGGCGGGGCCGGAACCAAAGACGTGCTTGTCATGGACTGGAGCGCAATCTCGGATCCGATGCATGGTATTGCCCATTCTGATATTGGGTATGGCTGGAACAGATTTGCCGCGAATTCCGGCGATCAGCTTGATTTCTACGGGTTCGAACGGTTCAACCTGACCGGCGGCGCTGGCAACGACACCCTTGTTGGTCGCGGCGACATCGACAAGCTGCGGGGTGGTCTGGGCGACGATACCCTGAACGGGGGCGCCGGGAACGACACCATCGACGGTGGTGCGGGCACGGATCGCTGGATTGGCAACCTGACGGCCAAGACCGGAAACATCGTCTTTAGTGCGGATGCAAGCCAGACCACGGCCCAGTTGACCAACCGCGGTCTGAACGTCACCAAAGTCGAATCCGTCAACCTGCAAACCGGTGTTGGCAACGATACCATCAGAACTGCCGGATATGCGTTGGATGATACTGTTTTAACCGGCTCTGGCGCTGACAAGGTGGACCTTGGCCATGGGTTCGACTCAGCCAATGGTGAAGTGGGAATCGACACGCTGGTGTTGAACTACGGTGGCTTTGAATCCGACATCTCGACCTGGGACATCGGATATGGATGGAGCCGTTATGGTGACGATGCGGCCACGACCCACACCGACTATTACAGCTTTGAAAAGTTCAACATCACCGGCGGCAAGGGCAATGATGTGCTGCGCGGCGGCGGCGATAATGACAAGCTTAAAGGCAATGCAGGCGACGACACGTTGCAGGGCGGCGCCGGTAAGGATGTGATCGACGGCGGCGCCGGTAACGACACCTGGAACGCAGATTACTCGGCCAGCACCTCTGGCCTGAACCTGACGCTGAATGCGACCGGGGCGGGCACTTTGATCGGCAACGGGACCAAACTGAAGAGTGTTGAAAATGTCCAGCTTACAACCGGCAAGGTCGATGACCGTGTTGATCTGTCCGCTGCAACGGGCGATGACGTTGTGAACACCAATGCGGGCGATGATTTTGTCGATCTCGGGCGCGGGCATGACGAACAGGCCAATGGCGGTGCCGGTACTGACGTTCTTGTCGCCGACATGTCGCTGACCACCTCTGGTTTGCGGATGTGGGACAGTGGGTATGGCTGGACCACGGTCGAGGCCAAGGATGGCAGTTATGATCTGGATTTCTATGGCTTTGAACAGTTGGAACTGAAGGGCGGTTCCCGCAACGACCGTCTGTACGGGTTTGGTGGTGACGATACCCTGATGGGCGGGGCCGGGCGTGACATTCTTACCGGAAACGGAGGCAATGATACGCTTACCGGTGGCAGCGGGCGGGACCTGTTTGTGTTCAACGCGCCTGCCAGCAATGGCGTGGATTTGATCACTGACGCCGCCGTGGGCGAGGTTCTGCGCCTTGCTGGTGTGACGCTAAGTGGTGATATCTCTGCCGGAAATGGCACTGGCTTGGGAGCCGGTGATGTCCACGTCCAGAGCGCAGGCGGCGTCACCACGTTGTATGTGGGGCTGGACAGCACACCCGACGCGGATTTCTCGGTGCAGCTTGACGGCGCCTTCGGTGTCTCCGACTTTTCCGCAACGGGAAGCGATATCCTGCTCATCTAAGCTTGCGCAGAAAGTGGTCTTACCGTCCCCCAGTGAAAAAACCGGGGGGCGGGCAATTTACGTTTGGGTAGCAGGCAATGTGACGAACGCTCCACCGCGCGCTTCAATCAAAGATGACGTTGAGAAAATTTTCACTTGCAATGATGAAAGCTCGGCGGCCACAATTGTTGATGATCTCAAAAATCTTTGGCAAATCCTGAAAGAATAATCCACCAGACGATTGGGCTGTTGGAGAAATCCGCGCAGAATACATCGGATGCTATCCTTGCCAAGCGGGTCGCGAAAACGGATTCGACATCGCAAGGTTTGCCCGAAGATGGCAGCAACCGCCCTGTCCAATCAAGAAAGTTTTATCGGATGAGAGCGTGTTGCGTCTAACCGGATTCGCGCATTCACTCGCCGGGGCGAGGCAGCGTTTTCAAAGAACAACGCGTTTGCCCTGGTGGGTCAATTCGATTGAACGCAACTTGCTCTAAAAGAGCGGGGAAAATGAGGGTCAAACCCTGAACAGGGCTCACCCGACAATCCGGGACTTCAGAAAAATTGTAGGGAGGCCCCAGATGTAATAATTCAGACTGCCCCGTCCTTGTCGAGCCAGGCTTTGACGCGCCGCTGAAGGGTGCTCATATGCGCTTGCAATTGGGCCCTTGCGTGTTTGATCGCTTTGCTTTCCCATCCGGTGTCGTGCGGATTACCTGGCTCAATTTTGTCCTCGAAGGTCGTATCAAAATGCAGCTCAGTTCGATATTTGTAATACACATGCGGCTGGTCGCCACCGTTGTTTTTAAGCTCAATGCTTGCATGCACCCGCGCGGTGCCCGATTTTTTCGTCACAAACAAAAGGTCCATCACCTCGACTGGGGAGTATTTGTCTGTACCGGATTTCAAAAGGGAAATACCGCGATTGACAGCCGGACCAAAGCAATCGCTGAAGAAGGAAATATGGACTTTATAAACCTCGCCCTCGCTATCGGTGAAGGAGGGCGCCGTCAAAAAGGCTTTGCCGCCCACCGGCAGGTTTAGAATTTTGCACCAGCGCGCATAGGTTGGTTTGTTCTGATGAGACAATGCGTCCCGCAACTCGGCGCGGACAAGTTCAGCGCTGGCTTCGGATTCCGGCTTGGATTTGAATTTGGAAATAGCCGCGTCCCGCGTTTCTTTCTTGAGGCCGGAAAACGCCGGCTCCTCTCCTATCGCGTCCAAAGCGACCTGGCGTTCCAGTTCCTCTTGATCTGCTGCCGACTCCAGCGCCGCCTGAATCAATCCCGCTCGGGCGCTCCCATACTGAGCTTCAAAGGCCTCGCGTATCGGATCACAAAGATGGTCGGGCACTTCAAGACTAAAAGGATCAAGCTCTGCCGTCTCTGCCGCGACATCCTTTATGATTTGAGAATCGATATACAAACGACCTGGGTCGACATGCAGAGCTTGGCGAGGCTCCTCGCCGTTCAGCCGCTCGGTAACGGCACGAGCAATCGCGCCCCCCGTCTTGTCATTCAAATACCGAATACGCGCATTGGTTGCCGATTTTAACAGATCACCGTCGACAAAAGCGTCAAACTTTGTTGCAACATTCTGCGCCTGACCATAACAGGCCTGCAGGTCACCGAGCTTGTCCACCAGGGGAGCCCGCATCGCAATCGCTTTGAACGCGCCCGACGCTTTGCCCCAGTCTGTAGTGAACTCGGCAAACGCTTTCCGTGTCTTTTTGACAAACCCCGGGTTGGATGCGGCGTTGATCTCGGACCGGATGTTGACGACTTCATCTCCCAATTCCCGATGCGCTGCGATCACGGCCGCCGATAAGGCGTCGCTGAAACGTCCCAAAGACTCATAAAGCACCGCGCTATGGTTTAGCGCCGACAGTTCGTCCTTGATGTCATCAACCTGTTTTTGTGCCTGCTGGACGGTATCCTGCTCTTCCGCTTTTTGTTTTTTCGCGGCGGTAACCGCGCGACCCAACGCGTCAATCCCTTCACGCAGTCGCGGGATTTCATCGCGTAATGTGGCGACACGCTCCTTGCAGGCGGCAATCTCCAGGTCCATCCGGCGCAAATCCAACACCGCG
>JBLINN010000166.1:0-9469 GCA_047639325.1 Paracoccaceae bacterium
GCATGGGCCGAGATCAGCGTAAAGGCGTCGCGTTTGGTGTCGATCACTTCGGGGACGCCTTCGAATATCACCTGTGACTGGGCCAAGGGGGCGGCGCAATCGCCCAGGGGCACCACGGTGATCCGCGCCAAAACGCTGTCGATCTCGTCCGTGGTCAACATGCCAAACCCGGCCAGCATGGTCAGGGTGGCACGCAATTCGCTGATCGCAGAGGTTTCGAGCGCCACAAACTCCGCGTCAGACCGTGCCTTGGCGTCGATCAAGACCACGTCGTGGCCGCCATAGGCAAAGGCAATCGCCATGCCCCGCCCCATGCGGCCCGCGCCGACGGCGGCGATTCGGTCGCGCGGCACCGTCACAGCCCGGTGCCCAGCATTGCCTGCATCTGTGCCCGGCCAAGCCCGGCCAATCCCATGCTTTCCAACGTGCGCCCTTTGGCCCGGAAATCCGTGTCGCAAATTGCCGAGGCCACAGCCAGCAACCCGGTGGCCGTTGGCGCAGGCACTCCGGCCCAATCCGCGACCGACACCAGAAAGGCCAAGCCACAGGCGACGTCTTCGCGCATATAGCGATGCTCGGTCAGTACCAGATTTTCGCGCCAGTCGCCGCTGTCGACCAACTTGTCATGCGCCATGTCGCCATACATCCATTCATCCCCGGCAGCATCGTAATGATCGGCCAGCGGGAAATGCGGCGCGGCGTATCCCAGCGCCTCGCGCACCGCTATGCGTTCCCCGTCCAGCCGGGTGGTCACGCGGCGCACCGAAGGCTGTGTACCTTCGTTGTGAATATCCCAGTGTTCAAAATGCTCGATCGGGCCTGCGTTCATGACAATCAGCGGCGGATGGATAATAGGCCCGGCATTCATCAGCGCCCCAGACAGGGCATCGCCGCAATCCTCAACCGATGGATAAGCTTGGCGGATGATGTCCAGCGCGTGGGCCGCATTGCAGCGCGGGAATATCCCGGTGGGCAGGCGGGTGGCGCGGGTGGTGATGGCGACCGTGTCGTCGCCGTGGAACCGGGCGAGATAGGGCAGGGTGCCGGATTCCGCAAAACTGATATCGGCCGTGTTGCCCGCGTCGCGGATGATCCGCGCCATCATCCAGCTGCCAAAGGTGCCGGGCGGCAGCAAGACCACCTGACCATCGGTTAAATGATCGGCCAAACCTGCGGCGATATCCGCCTGGGCGGTGGCCGGCGTGGGGCAGACGATAAGCTTGGCACCGGCAATCGCCGCGCCCATATCAGTTGTGGCCATTGCCAGCGTGATATCCCGTGATCCGGCAAAATCCTTGAGCGTTAACATGTTGCCGCGGGCGTTCAGCGCGGCAATCCCGTCGGCATTGCGCCGCCACAGGCGCACGTTATGGCCCGCATTTGTCAGATCAAGCGCCGCCGCCGCCGATCCGTTTCCCCCGCCTAGTACAGCAATTTCCATGTCAGCCTTTCTGTGTTTGGCCTAGTTTCTATGCTCAGCCAGTGCTGAAATTTCATCCTACCCGTCGGCCTGACACCCGTGTGGCACCCAGAGTTCGGGTCGAGTCGCGTGATAAGTCTTGCATTAGTTACATGAAAATGCATCTATTTTACAGAACGCTGAGACACCAAAAAAACGAGTGTGACAAGGGAGAACACAATGAAACTGTTTGACAGACTTTCACTGAAAGCAGCGACAGCGCTGACGGCGGTGGTGATGGCCGCCACCCCGGCGCTGGCCGAAGACAAGGTGACGGCGGTGCACGCCTTCCCCGGTTTCTTGATCTATACCAAGACCTTTCTGGCGATGGTGGATGACATCAATACGCGCGGCAAAGGCATCGTTCAGATCGAGGTCAAAGGTGGCCCCGAGGCGATTGGCATGTTCCAGCAACCCGCCGCCGTACGCGACGGCGTGGTTGACATGGTCCACACCCCCGGCAGCTTTTACGGCGCCTCTGTGCCGGAAATCGACGCGATGGTGGCGGCAACGGTGACACCGCTGGAAGCGCGCGCCAATGGCGGTGCGGCTGCAATGGACGCGGCGCATCAAAAACGGTTCAACGTCCGGCATCTGGGCTGGATCGATGGCGGCGTTCAGTTCCACATTTACAGCGCGCAAGAGCCGAAATTTAATGCCGATGGCGTGCTGGACCTGACCGGCGTCAAACTGCGAGACAACCCGATTTACCACGCGTTTTTTGAGGCGATGAACGCCACAACCGCGTCCATGCCCGCCACCGAAGTCTATGCGGCCCTGGAAAAAGGCGTTGTCGATGCGGCGGCCTGGACCTCGATTGGCCTGATGGATCTGAAGTGGGACAAGTTCATGAAATACCGCATTGATCCGCAGTTCTATAACACCGACATTGGCGTGATCTTCAACAAAGACAGCTGGAACGATCTGAGCCCCGAGTCGCAAAAGCTGATCGAGGACGTGGTGATCGAATGGGAACAGAAATCCTTTGAAGATCGTCAGGCGGATGTGAAGGCCGACGCGGCAGAGCTGACCAAGCGTGGCATGACCTTTGTGGAAATGTCCCCCGAAGCCTCGGCTGCCTATCTGAAAATGGCGGACGAAGCGGCCTGGGGCCGGATGAAGGGCCGTTTGGATGAACTGGGCGACGCGGGGTCTTATGACCAGATGCGCGCGCTGTATCATCCCTGAATTGGTCTGACACAATTTGACCCGGCGTTTGCATGACAGGCGCCGGGTTATCTTTCGGAGAAATTGAATGCGAATTCTTGATGCTGTGTGCAACTTTCTGGCCATTCTGGCCGGGGTTTATCTGGTCACCATTATGTTCGGAATTGTCATTCAAGCGACCTTGCGGTCCTTCAACTATTCCGGATCGTCGCACATCTTTACCTTTTCTGAATATGGCCTGCTGTATATCGTGATGGCGGCGTCGCCTTGGTTGGTGCGCATGCGAGGTCATGTTTTTATCGAAATGCTTACCGCCGCTTTACCGACCCATGTTGGCCGGGTGTTTTCGCGCGTCATCGCCGTGCTCTGCGTGGTGATCTGCCTGTTTCTGGTCTGGTATGCCGGGGCAAACACTCTGCGCGCCTATCATTTTGGCGACGCGGATATGCGATCACTTGATATGCCAAAATGGCTGTTGCTGGGATCAATGCCGATCTGTTTTGGGCTGATGGCGCTGAATTTCCTGCGTTTTGTCTTTGGCCCCGAGACCCTGCACACTGGCGAGGCCGGCGTTCATGAATAACCCCCAGAATAACCCACAGAATAACCCCCAGACCCGAGGCACGACCTGATGGAATGGTACGAAGCGCTGGCATTCCTGCTGGGGATGATCCTGTTTTTCATGTTTATCGGCGTGCCGGTTGCGCTGGCCTTTCTGGCCGCCAACATGATTGGCGCCACCTATTTTATGGGAGGCAGTGGTGATTTGTTACGCCAGATGTCGCGCGGGATTGGCCAGCTGACAAACAATGCCATACCCACGGTCACCACGTTCAACCTGATGCCGGTGCCGATGTTCCTGCTGATGGGCGAGATTTTCTTTCACACCGGGCTGGCAAACAGGATGTTTTCGGCGGTGGACAAACTGATGGGGCGCATTCCGGGACGGTTGTCGTTTGTCACGGTGGCCGGGGGCACGGCCTTTGCCACCCTGTCAGGGTCGTCGATGGGCTCTACTGCTTTGCTGGGCTCGCTGATGGTGCCCGAGATGGAAAAGCGTGGGTATAAGAAACATATGGCGATTGGGCCAATTCTGGGCACCGGCGGGCTGGCGATGCTGATCCCGCCGTCGGCGCTGGCGGTTCTGCTGGCGACATTGGCCAATCTGGATGTCGGTGATCTGTTGATCGCGGGCGTGGTGCCGGGGCTGATGCTGGCCGGTTTCTATGTCATCCTGATCCTTGGCATGTGCCTGTGGGACCCGGATGCCGCGCCCGCCTATGAGGTAGAAAGCCATAGCTGGGGCGAAAAGCTGGGCCTGTTGGTGTTTGACGTGCTGCCAATGATGTCGATTGTCATTGGGGTGATCCTGCTGATCATGAATGGCTGGGCCACCCCGTCAGAATCCGCCGCTTTTGGCTGTGTCGGAGTGCTGATATTGGCGGTGCTCTATCGCAAGCTGACCTGGGACGGTTTTGTCAATTCGGTCACCGGGGCGCTACGGGTGACAACTATGGCGCTGCTGATCATCTTTGGATCGGCGACGTTTTCTGCCCTGCTGGCGTTTTCCGGGGCCAGTGCGGGGCTGATCAAATGGGCCACCCAGTTTGATTTCGACCCCACCGTGATGCTGCTGATCATGTTCTGCATTTTGCTGATCCTGGGCATGTTCATGGACCAACTGTCGATGATGTTGCTAACGGTGCCAATCTTCTTTCCGCTGGCGCAGACGCTGGGGTTTGATTTGATCTGGTTTGGGGTGATTATCCTGCTGGCGCTGGAAATCAGCTTTACCACCCCGCCCTTTGGGTTGTTGCTATTTGTGATGAAGGGCGTGTCTGCGCCAGGAACGACGATGCGCGAGATCTATATGGCGGCGCTGCCATTCATGGCCTGCGCGATCTTTCTGGTTGGGCTGCTGATCATCTGGCCGCAGATCGCGTTGTGGCTGCCCGGGCTTGGGAAGTAGCGGTTATAACCCTTTGGGATTGGCAAGGAATTCCTCGATCACATGGTCCGGGGCTTTGGTGTAATCGCCGGTCCGGCTGACGCTTTGCCCGGTCAGCTGTTTCAACCCTACGGCCATTTCCGCCATTTTCACGGCGATGGGGATGCCGTTGATCACCGGAGCGGTATCAATCATGTGGTTGTGGAATTTTGAGAATAACAGCATCGGAATACCACCGCCGGGGATCAGAACATCAATGCCTTGGGCAATCAGCGGTTTGCCCTGTTCTTCGAACAACAGCCGCACCTGTTCGGCCTTGGCGTCATCGCCATAAGCCTCCAGAATTTGCCCCGGTTCAAACACCATGGAATGCACGCCTGTCACCCGTTCGCGCAGGCCGTATTTGCCGATCTGGTGGTGAAACCACGGGATAAAGCGCGGGTTGATGGTGACGATCCCAATCCGCTGACCCAACTGGCAGCAATACAGCATCGTCGCCTCGCCCAGCCCGATCACCGGGATATCAACGGCAGAGCGCGCCTCGTACAGGCCCGCGTCCTGAAAATGGCCGACGACCACGGCGTCATAGCCTTCGCGTTCCGCCTGAATGGCGTTGGCGATCATCTCGCGGGCGCAGCGGAATTCGACCAGCGGATGGGCATAGCTGTCAAACGGGGTGATGCCGCGAATGTCGATCTGGGTGCCGGGGGCGGCGATGTCATCCAGATGCGGGCGCAGGACATCCCAATAATCTTTGCCATTTTCGTAATCGACGTAACTTTGATACCAGATTTTCATTGTTCGGGCGGGTCCATGTTTACAAGCGATCCGGGTTCAGACAGCGCCTTGCGGATGTCATCGGGGATCGGACGCGAGGCGATATTGCCGTCTTCTTGAATTTGCGCGTGGATGCGAATGGCGCGGCCTTCGCAGATCGTCGCGCCACTGCTGGCCTGAACTGCTTTGCAATCCCAATGCAGGGTTGAATTGGTCATTTTCACCAGCTGGATCACGGTGCGCACCTTGTCGCCATAGGCGGCGGGGCCGATGAATTTGAAATGCACATCGCCCATCACAAAGGCACTGCGATCCTTGGCGATCATCTTGTCGGTGGCATAGCCGATCACCCGCAGCAATTCGTGTTCGGTGTCGTTGAACCAGGCCAGCATCAGTGGGAAATACACTAGGCCAAAGGGGTCGGATTCCCCCCAGTTCACAGTTAATTCCCTTGAATACATTATCATTTCAGGTGTCTTCCCAGTGGAGCGTTACGAACTGCTTAGCATGGCATTTTGACAGGGGGCAAGGAAACCGACCCGCGCGCCGGTCATCAGCTATCTGTGGTTTCGGGAGGGCCCGCTGACGGGTCAAGCGCATCCAGCAAGGACCGCAACGCAGGTTTCAGCCGCGCGCCGTTACTGCCTTGAAGGATTTTCAGCAATCCGGCCTCGTGTGCCTGCGCCTTGACCACCAGCTGCGATGCCAGTTCCCGACCATCCTGCGTCAGGAACACCCGCACCCGGCGGCCATCCTGCGGATCGCCCCGGCGGCTGACCAGACCGCGACCATCCATTTGCGCGATGATCCGCGTCAGGCGCGATTGTTCCACCAGCGCATAGCCGGCCAGTTGGGTAATCATCGCCCCGTCGCGGTCAAACAGACAGGCCAGCACCCGCCATTCTGCCACCCGCAGCCCGGCCTGGCGGACGGTGGCGTGAAACTGGCCACTGGCCGCGTCGCTGGCTGCGGCCAGCAGATACAGCAGATAGTCCGAGACGAATCGTGCCGATGGGTCTGTTATGCTATCAGTGGCCTCTGGTGTGTCGGTCACCTGGTCTCTCCGATGTTGGGTTTGGGCATGACAGGGGGCAGGGCAGGGAATGTCAATCCGGGGTAAGATCCCTTTTAGGTGGAAAACACTTGACCTCGATGTATATGAAAATTCATATTGTTTGAAAGAGGGGCGTATCAGTGCAGACTATCAAGGGACTCGTTACAGGCGTCACGCCGCTGACCAAACGGATTGTGGAATTGCGCTTGAAGCCTGCCGGTGATCAGGTCTTGCCCGGGTTTTCCCCAGGGTCGCATATCCGCGTTGTTCTACCGGATGGCGACAGCCGGGCCTATTCGCTGATCCGGTTTGATCCCCTGCCGGATGCGGCCACCGACTACTGCATCGCGGTGCAACTGGAACCCGACGGCACCGGCGGGTCACGCTTTATGCACGGGCTGGCGGTTGGTGATGCAGTGAGGTTTGAGCCGCCCAAGAACGATTTTCCGCTGCTAACAGACCAGCCCGCGCTTTTGTTGGCGGGCGGGATTGGCGTGACCCCGATGATCTCGATGGCCACGGCGCTGACCGAAGCGGGCCAGAGGTTTGATTTTCACTATTCCGGGCGCGCCCAAGACGTGATGGCCTATCGCGACACTTTGCAGGATCGGTTCGGCGACGCGCTGCACCTGCATTATGACGACACGCCTGCCAGCACCCTGAACCTTACGTCGGTGATTGCGGACATCCAAGACAACCAACATCTCTATATCTGCGGCCCGCGCGGCATGATCGACGCGGCCAAAGCCACCGCCGAAGCCGCCGGAATAGACACTGCGCGCATCCACATCGAACTGTTCGACACCCCCACCGCCGCCGAAGACACCGCGTTCGAGGTTGAGCTGACCTCGACTGGCGAGGTGTTCACCGTGCCGCCGGGCCAAAGCATTATCGAGGTTCTTGAGGCCGGCGGCGTCGATGTGATGTATGATTGCCAGCGCGGCGATTGCGGCATCTGTCAGGTGGACGTGATCAGCGGTACGCCCGATCACCGCGATGTGGTCCTGTCCGAGGCCGAGCGCGCCGCAGGCAAAGTCATGCAAATATGCGTCAGCCGGGCCAAGTCACCCCGGCTGGTGCTGGACATTTAGGGAGGGTCCCCATGGGTCACTACACCGATAACCCCAAGGCGGTCGCCGGATTGTTCGAGGGCCATCAGGTTCACCGCGATGTCTATATCAACCCCGAGGTCTACCGGCTGGAAATGAAGCACCTGTTTGCCAATGCCTGGGTGTTTGTCGGCCATGACAGCCAAACGCCCAACAAAGGCGATTATTTCAGCACCCAGGTCGGCGATCAGCCGGTCATTCAAGTGCGCCATTCGGATGGCGAGGTGCACGTTCTGTACAACCGCTGCCCGCATAAAGGCACCAAGATCGTGATCGATCGCCAGGGCAACACCGGCAAATTTTTCCGTTGCCCCTATCACGCCTGGTCGTTCAAGACCGACGGGTGCCTTTTGGCGATCCCGCTGAAAAAGGGCTATGACGGCACCGGGTTGGGCAAGACGCCAAATGGCAAAGGCATGCGCGCGGTTGGCGCGGTGCATAATCATCGCGGGTTCATCTTTTGCCGTCTGGCTGAAAGTGGCATCAGTTTCGACGACTTCTTTGGCGACAGCCTGTCGTCACTGGATAACATGGTTGATCGCTCGCCCGCCGGACGGCTAGAGGTCGCTGGGCCGCCCCTGCGCTATATGCATAATTGCAACTGGAAGATGCTGGTGGAAAACCAGACCGATACCTGCCACCCGATGGTGGCGCATGAAAGCAGCGCGGGCACAGCGGTGAAGCTGTTCGAAGAATTGAACCTACCGCCCGACGCTCCCAAACCCGCCGCGATGGAGATTATCGCGCCCTTCATGTCGCCCTATGATTTCTTCGAAAACATGGGCATCCGCACCTGGCCCAATGGGCATGGACACACGGGCGTGCATCATTCGATCCATTCCAACTATTCCGCGATCCCCGGCTATTATGACGCGATGCAGGCATCCTATGGCGAGGAAAAGGCCAAGGCTATTCTGGACGAAAACCGGCACAACACGGTGTATTTCCCAAACATCATGATCAAGGGCCCGATCCAGCAGCTGCGTAACTTTATCCCGCTGGCGGCCAATAAGACGCTGGTGGAAAGCTATATTTACCGGCTGGTTGATGCCCCCGATGAACTGACAGCGCGCACGGCGATGTATAACCGGATGATCAACGCGCCGACATCGATTGTCGGCCATGATGACCTGGAAATGTACGAACGCGCGCAGGAAGGCCTAGAGTCGGACGGACTGGAATGGGTCAACCTTCAGCGGCTTTACGAGGAAGACGAAGATTTCGATGTGGAAGCAGTCGAAAACGGCACTACCGAGCGGCAGATGCGCAACCAGTTCAACGCCTGGGTCAAGTTCATGACCATGGATATGGGCGTTAGGGAGGCGGCGGAATGACCATCACCAACGACGCTTTGATTGACTTTATCTATGACGAAGCGCGGATGCTGGACGAGGGGCGATACAGCGAATGGCTGGCACTGTGGCTGGCGGATGGGCATTACTGGATGCCGCTGGAATATGGGCAAACCGACCCGCTGAATGTGACCTCACTGATGTACGAAGACATCTTTATGCTGAAACTGCGGGTGGAGCGGCTGAACGGCGCGCGCACCTTTTCGCAAAAACCCAAAAGCCGTTGTCACCATGTGATCCAGCGCCCGTTTGTCGATATGGTGGATCATCAAACCGGGCGATATCAGACGAAGACCTTTATGCATTACGTCGAAACCCGGCTGGACGAACAGCAATTGCTGGCGCTGACGGCCACGCATGACCTGGCGCTGGTCGATGGCGCGTTGCGGATCGCCGACAAGCGGGTTGATCTGGTCAATTGCGACGCCGCCTTTCGCAATATTCAGCTGCTGCCATGAGCGGCGCACAGGCTTTGTCCGTTCACGCAGCCTTTGCCGCAACGGCGGCGCGCTGGCCGAATCGGGCGTTCCTGAACGTGCTGCCGGAAACCGCGCAGGTCTATGGGATTGATGCGGGCACGCTGACCTATGGCGCCGCCTTGGC
>JBLINN010000167.1:0-9429 GCA_047639325.1 Paracoccaceae bacterium
CCCCGATCTTGTGCTTTTTCTTGTCTTAAATACTCACTCTTCCCCCCCCGGCACAGGGCCGCCGCCTAGGGCTTGCATGCAACGGTTTGCCCGCCTCTGGCCATCACGCTCTGAATTCGACTGTAACCCCGGCATTTGCATCTTGAAAGACGCGCTTGTCAGGTTTACGTTGCAGCCTCAATTTTGGTAATAACGTAAGGACTGAACCGATAGCCCGAAGACCTCACAATGCGCCGCCGCAACGCGATACCGGCCCGCGCGTCAACGACAAGATCCACTCCAACGAAATCCGCCTGATTGGGGCTGATGGCGACAACGTCGGCGTTGTCACCCCAACGCGTGCCATGCAAATGGCCGATGAGGCCGGGCTGGATCTGGTAGAGATCTCGCCAAATGCCAACCCGCCCGTGTGTAAGATCATGGATTTCGGCAAGTTCAAATATGAACAGCAGAAGCGGGAAAGCGAGGCGCGCAAAAAGCAAAAGATCATCGAGGTTAAAGAGGTCAAGTTCCGACCAAACACCGATATCAATGACTATGCCGTCAAAATGCGCAACGTGTTCAAGTTTCTGGAAAACGGTGACAAGGTCAAAGTCACCCTGCGCTTTCGCGGTCGCGAAATGGCGCACCTGAATCTGGGGCGTGAATTGCTGGAACGGGTGGCGGCAGACACCACCGAAGTCGGCAAGATCGAAAACATGCCGAAAATGGAAGGCCGTCAGATGATCATGATGATCGGCCCGCTGCCAAAAAACTAACTGCCGCGCACCAAACCGCCGCGACACAGACAACAGAATGCCCTGCCCTTTTGGCGGGGCTTTTTTATGCCTCGGCCATACCGGCCTTGCGCAGCCCCTCTTCGAATCTGCGGTTGCCCGGCGTATCTGCGTAGCGGGAATTTACGCGACGGCTCTGAATCGAATAACTGGGATCAATTTCCATAAGCTGGATCAAGTAATAAGCCGCCTTTTCCAGATCTCCCTTATGGCCATAAGCGGCAACCAATGACGTATGCAGCGCATTATACCCGTTCGATGTTTCAAGACCGCGCAGACAATATTCGATGGCGGCATCATCATATCCCGCCTGAACACAGGCGATCGACGCGCCGCCCAGCATCGGCATGGCCATCGGGTTGAACCGGATCAGCTTTTCACCCCTTCGGAAACAATCCAGGGCCGCTTCCGGCGCGCCCATCCAGACATAGCCAAAGCCACAATTGCAGATGACAACAGCCGAAAACGGCGCCAGTCGCAGCGCGTCCTTGATCGCCCGGTGCAGGCTTTGCTGGTCGCCGTCAAACCGATAATCGGCCAACCCCAGACTGACAATCAACGTCGCAGTTGGACCACTTAGCGTTCTTGCCGCATCCACCCATTTTGGAAACGCTTCCTTGTGCGGTGCCAGCGCGCTTTGCATGTTCATCGACGTGCAGGCGATAAAATTGGCAATGGCATGGGCATAGCCCTCGGTGTAATCTGGTCGTTTTTCAATGGCCGCTGCCAGATAAGTCAGGTTGCGGGCCATCGACTGTTGATCCAGCAGCGCGAAATCCATCATGCTGATAATCACACAATCCTCGGCTGTCATGTCGGCCAGGGGAATCGCCTCGATACGGCGACGTTCCCGATCCAGAACCAAATCAACCGCGCCAATGGCAATGTCTTGCGCGGTGTCATCCTGCCAGTCGAACGCATCATTCAGGTCGCCATCATATTTCTCTGTCCACAACGATGTGCCATCCGGTGCGGCCAGCGTCACCTCTAACCGCATCCGGTCGCCGCGTGTGCGCAGATTTGCGCCCAGCACATAGCAATCCATCTGCGGGTCCTGTCGGGTTTCGGCGTTCAGCCAGTCCACCGAACTAAGGCAGGTCATCACATCGCTGGTCAGCGCATGCGTCAGTTCCTGCACATCCGCGCGGTCATCCGCGGTGATCACCGGCTGCAGGGTCAAAACCGGCCTGCCATCGACCATACCTTCGCCCAGCGCCAGCAAATCAGGCAGCGGCGCGGCCCGCAGCCAAACCCGAATCTCGCGTTGGATGTTCTTGAAGGATTGCGACCCGCCGTCATCAAACGACGGGGCCATGGCGCCATCCAAACTGCCAAAGGCCGCATCCGACAGCGCCACACAGCCGGGATCACAGAACTCTTGCAGCCGGGCGGCCACATTGACGCCGTCGCCAAACATGTCCTCGCGTTCAAACACCACATCGCCAATATGCACGCCAATCCGCATCTTGATCAGCGGGTCCAAGGCCAGCCTGTCCTGTATATGCAACGCGCAGGCCGCCGCATCGGCGGTGCTGGTGAACGACACCAGCCAGCCATCGCCCATGCTTTTGACTATTTTGCCACGCTGCCCGGCCACGGTTGGTTCAAACAACTCGGCCCGAAACCGGCGCAGCGCGTCCAGCGTCCCGGCCTCGTCCTGTCCCATCAAGCGGGAATAACCGACAATATCAGCTGCCAGTATCGCACAGAGTTGACGCATGTTTGCTGCCCCTTATGCCGTGGGATGCTAGCGCCCGTTTGGGCAACAGGCCAGCCATCGGCTGTGCGTTCACATCGCGATCAGGCAATCGCACGGTCGCCGTTGCGCCATTTGATCGCGTCAACATAATCAAACCCCAGCGAGACCATATCCACCATCAGCAGCACCCACAGCATCGCCGTGTACCGTGGCGTCAGCGCCGGACCCGATATCAGCACCCAACCGACCAGCACAACCAGTGGTGTCCAGATAAACACATGCGGCACCGCCATCCGTTTGGACAGCCCGCGCTCGGCCAGCATGATCCACAGATTGGGCAACATGCCCCCCACGCTTAACACCGCCACCCACAGCGCCACCCACAGCGCCACAGGTTGGCCCAGAAACGCCAGCGGGGCCAGGTTGACCGGCACCAGGATCAGCGCCGCCCAAATCTGCACCCATCCGGGCATCCTCCGAAAGCTGCTCCAGATATCCACAATCATTTGGCGCCCCTAAAACGACCAAGCCCGGCCAAGGACCGGGCAAGGCCTGATTACTATCGGCAGACGCCTAAGCCGCTGTAACCGCGCGTTTGGTCAGCACGGCCACCAGATGGGCGCGATAGTCGCCCGACCCGTGCAGATCGCCGATCATGCCATCCCCTGACACCGACAATCCATCCAGCGCTGCGGCTGAAAAATCGCCCGACAGCGCCGCCTCAGCCTCAGACCAGCGGAACACACCTTCTTCGGACGCGCCAGTCACCGCAACCCGCACCCCGTCAGGGTATTTGGCGACAAACACCCCCACAAGCGCAAAGCGCGAGGCAGGCTGTTCGAACTTCTGGTAATTCGCCGCCTCAGGCACCGGAAAGCGTACCGCGGTGATGATCTCGCCCTCGTCCAACGCGGTGTCGAACATGCCCCGGAAATAATCATCCGCCGCAATCTCGCGCGCGTTGGTCACGATGGTCGCGCCGCTGCCCAACGCCGCCGCCGGATAACAGGCCGACGGGTCGTTATTGGCCAGCGATCCACCAACCGTTCCGCGATTGCGCACCGCCGGATCGCCGATATTGCCCGCCAGCCCGGCCAGCGCCGGATAGGCCCCTGCCCCGGCCGCCACCGCCGCGTGGGTGGTCGCCCCGCCAACCGTGACTGTGCTGCTATCCCCGGACACGCCCACCATGTCGGCAATACCACCCAGCGACACCAGCTTGGATGGCGCCGCCAACCGCTGTTTCAGCGTCGGGATCAACGTCTGCCCGCCGCCCAGCGCCTGGGCCTCATCCGTTGCCAAGGCCGCAACCGCATCCGCTACTGTGGCTGGCTTTTCAAACTCGAAATTATACATCTCGTTTCATCCTTTCCAAAAAAACCGGGAACAAACCCCCTGCTTTTTCTTGGTAAAAATACTCAAAAAATCCGGCAGCGCGCCCAAGGACCACCGCCGGACAGCTTCAGCTATTCATCGCGGCCCAAACCCGTGACGGGCTAAGCGGCATGTCGATATGGGTGATGTCCGCGCCCCCGGATCGCAGCGCATTTACCACCGCATTGACCACCGAAGGCGGCGAGCCAATGGCCCCGGCCTCGCCACAGCCCTTTACGCCCAGCGGATTGTGGGTGCACGGTGTCTGGCTGGAATGATCCACCTCGTAGAACGGCAAATCATCGGCCCGGGGCATTGCATAATCCATGTAGGACGCGCTCAGCAGTTGGCCGTCATCATCATAGACGCACTGTTCTAGCAATGCCTGGCCAATCCCCTGCGCCAGACCGCCATGCACCTGCCCCGACACGATCATCGGGTTGATGATATTGCCAAAATCATCCGCCGCCAGCATCCGTTCAATGGTGACCTTGCCGGTATCGGGGTCCACTTCGACCTCGCAAGCATAGGCACCCGCCGGGTACGTAAAGTTGGACGGGTCGTAAAACGCCGTCTCTTCCAGGCCCGGTTCGATGTCTTCCAGAGGATAGTTATGCGGCACATAAGCTGCAAGGGTCACATCGCCCCAAGCCACCGATTTGTCGGTGCCAGCCACGCTGAACTGACCATCCTTCAGCTCGATATCGCTGTCCGAGGCTTCCATCAGATGGGCCGCGATCTTTTTGGCCTTGTTGATAATTTTCTCGGTGGCGCGCACCATTGCCGACCCGCCCACTGCGATCGAGCGCGAGCCATAAGTGCCCATACCCATCGGCGTATTGGCAGTGTCGCCATGCACGATTTCAATCATGCTCTCGTCAATGCCGATCATTTCCGCAATCACCTGCGGAAAAGCGGTTTCATGGCCTTGGCCGTGGCTGTGGCTGCCGGTCATCACAACCAGACCGCCGGTGGCGTTGACCCGCACCGTGGCCGATTCGTACAGCCCCGCACGCGCACCCAACTGTCCCACCAGATTTGACGGCGCAATGCCGCAGGCCTCAATGTAACAGTTCACGCCAAGGCCACGCAGCTTACCGTTTTTCTCGCTGGCAGCACGGCGGGCGGCGAAGCCGGCGAAATCGGCCATTTCTTCCAGCTTGTCCATGGTGCCGTTGTAATCACCGGTGTCATATTCCACCGCCACCGGGGTGGCATAGGGGAATTCGGTGATAAAGTTCTGACGGCGCAGGGCAATCGGGTCGAGACCCAACTCAAGCGCTGCCTTGTCGATCACCCGCTCCAGTTGGAACGTCGCCTCTGGGCGGCCCGCACCGCGATAAGCATCAACCGGGACCGTATTGGTGAACACTGCCTTGACGTTCACATAGATCAGCGGGGTTTTGTAGTTCCCGGCCATCAACGTGCCATGCAACCATGTGGGCACCGAAGGGGCAAATGTGGACAGGTAGGCGCCCATATTTGCGTGCGTATCAGTGCGCACGGCGGTAAAATTGTTATCTGCGTCCAGCGCCAGTTCGATCTTGGTCACGTGGTCGCGGCCATGGGCGTCCGACATAAACGCCTCGGACCGGCTGGATGTCCATTTGACGGGGCGGTTCACCACCTTCGCGGCGAAGGTGCAAAACGCCTCTTCCGCGTAGTGGAAGATTTTGGTGCCAAAGCCACCGCCTACATCCGGCGCGACGACGCGCAGTTTGTGTTCCGGAATGCCCAGTACAAACGCACCCATCAGCAGGCGGATCACATGCGGGTTTTGTGAGGTGGTATAAAGTGTGTGATCACCGGTGCCGCGGTTATAGTCGCCCACAGCCACACGTGGTTCCATCGGGTTGGCCACCATGCGCTGGTTGACCAGTTCAAGCGTGGTCACGTGGGCAGCGTCCTGCATCGCCTGTTCGACGGCGTCCTTGTTTTCTTCGACAAACCCCCAGTCGTAGCAAAGGTTTGACGTCAGATCGTCGTGCACCTTGGTGGAGCCTTCGGCCAGTGCTGCCTTCATATTCACCACGGCGGGCAGTTCTTCCAGATCAACTTCGATCGCCTCGGCGGCATCGCGCGCCTGCTCGGCGGTGTCGGCGACAACGGCGGCAATGGGATCGCCCACATGGCGGACTTTACCCTGTGCCAAAACCGGGTGGGCCGGTTCCTGCATCACTTCGCCAAAACGGTCCGTTATCTGCCAGCCGCAGGGCAGCCCGCCAACGCCTTCGAAATCGGCACCGGTGAAAATCTGCACCACGCCGGGCATGGCGGCTGCGGCGGCGGTATCAACACCCTTGATGCGCGCATGCGCCACATCCGAGCGCAGGAAATGCACATAGGCCTGTCCGCGTAGGTTGATGTCATCTGTGTAATTGCCGGTTCCTGACAGAAACCGGACGTCCTCGCGCCGTTTGGGGCTGGCGCCAATGCCATGATCTTTCGGCATATCAATAAATCCTCCCTGGAATGGTGCGCAGAATGCACACCCTACGGTGTGGGTGTAGGGTGCGCATTCTGCGCACCGTTCCCCGTATGTCTTATTCTGCGGCGATCGCCGGGATATCCTGACCGGATGCCGCCATGATCGCTTTGACGATGTTGTGATAGCCGGTGCAGCGGCAGATATTGCCTTCAAGATAATCCCGGATCTCGGCCTCGGAGGGCTTTGGGTTATCCTTGAGCAGGGCCGCGGCAGACATCACCATACCCGGTGTGCAGAACCCGCATTGCAGGCCGTGGTGGTCCTGAAATGCCTGTTGGATGGTATTCAGCGTGCCATCCGGGGCTGCCTGGCCTTCGATTGTCGCCACTTCAGCGCCGTCAGCTTCGACCGCCAGCATTGTGCAGGATTTCACCGCTGCGCCATTCACATGCACCACGCAGGCGCCGCATTGGCTGGTGTCGCATCCGACATGTGTTCCCGTGAGCATCAACTGTTCGCGCAGGAATGACGACAACAATGTTCGCCCTTCCACTTCTCCGCTCGCAGCCGCGCCATTCACGGTCATTGTGACCTGTGCCATGATATCCTCCCAAATATCGTTATCCTCTGACGGGAGTTAAACATGACCTTTCGCCGTTGAGAACCCGAAAACAGACAATAGTTCGGGCGGCAACGTTGGCCAAGCCTGGCACCAGCAACAGGCTGGCCGCTAAGGCCGCCAATATCTTTGACCAGCGAAGCCGCCGAACGGCACGTCATGACAATGGCAAAAGCCGGGGCACCCGGCAGGCCAAATCCGGCCGCTGCCAGCCCTGTCCCAGCGACACCAGACGCGATGCTCACCCCTTTGTCGATCTTGTACGCTTTGGCCATTTTGGCGTTAAGACAGGTCTTGCGTAGGGTTTCGGCCGGAATTTTGCGTATGGTTTCCCCAAGTTCCTGGACAATTCCGTTCAACGGCGGCGTCAGTGTCTGACGTTGAGCCTTGGTCATCAGCCCATCTGCTGGAGGTTTTTTGAAAATGCGTACTGCCGTCGCCAGGGATTTATCAAATTATTTTTGTATGGCGATGTTTAGTTTGGCCAGCGCTTTTTTGTCTTCCAGCTCTTTCACCAGCCGGGACATCAGTTCCAGTTCGACATCCATGCGCCCCAGCATCTGGGGCAGTCCAGCGTCGTTGACTTTTTCACCAAGAGCGATGGCAAAGGGTTTCTTGAACACCACAATTTTCTTGGCGTCCAACTTGACGCCCGCCTTCTCTTTTTCGATGAATTTCGTAAACTCTGCCAACATCCGTTTGGCTTTAACCTTACTCGTATGGACGGCTTTGAATTGCGCAGCGGCCTCTTTTCAAGGTCGGTGATTACCTCTAATTTCTTGTCCGGCAAACAATATAGGGCATTGCTGCCAGCCCGCGTTTTGCGGCTTTGGTGGCCTTTATAGTCTTTTTCATCTTGTCGTAGCTTTTGGGTGGGGTCGTTGAGGGCCAGGCGGCTTTCCACCAGCCTTCGGTTAGTTGAAAAGCGATACTGATCACTCTCTACAATAAATTTGGACGTTTAATAGGCATACCCTACTGCCAACGCCCGTCTGGTCAAGTCTGGCCTGTCAGACCTGCCAGACCTGTCAGACCTGTCAAAGCTGGCGGGGTGCGCGAGGCTGCGGCCGCGTCGGGATTTCTTTCAGCAGGCCGCCCACGCCCATTCCGGCGATGTCATCGCCGCTGACTTCCAGGCCGCAAGCCACCCGCGACAGCACCCAATCGGCGCCGTTCAACGCAGGCGAACGGGCGCAGCCCGGCAGGCCGATCACCGGACGGCTGCCTAGCTGGCCCAGGAATAACAGGTTTCCGGGATCGACCGGCATGCCGAACCGCTGCACCTGCCCTCCGGCCAGACGCAGCGCCGATGGGGCCACATCATTTGGGTCAGAGGTGGCCGAACCGGTCAGGATCAGCACCATGTCGCCTGCCACTTGTTGCACCGCCCCGGCCAGCGCATCGGCGCGGTGTTCGACACTGCGGGTTTCGGCCAGCTCAATGCCCAGTGCAGTCAAGCGACCGGTTATTGCCCGGATGCCTTTGTCGTTGGGTGGCCCGCCGGGGATGTCGGTGATCACCAGCCCGGCGCTGCGCAGCACCCGGCGGGCGAGGTGCAGGGCTGCGGGTGCAGACGCGGCGGCACGTGTCACGTCGGCGCCGGGAACGGCGTAAGAGATGATCTTGATCGTCGCCACCATGCCGCCGGGTTGCATTTGCTGAAAGGGCGGCACCGTGGCGATGGTGATCATCGGGTGCACGCGGTTGAACCGCTCCAGCGCGGCGACGTCCAGGCAGACAACACCGGGGTGGTCGGCGATCAGGTTGACCCGCCCGGTGAAGGGTGTGGTGATCCGCAAACCGGCTGCTGTTGCATCTGGCACCAATGCGGCGGCCAGCTGACCGGCGGCGGTGTTTTCGCCGATATCGTCGGGATCCAGCCGGGCAACGGTGATCTGGGCAATGCCATCCCCCAGCAGGGTCGCCACATGGGCCGCAGTCAGCACCAGCCCTTTGCGCAGCCGCTTGCCGCCTGCAGTCACCGAATGCGCCAGCACCGCACCTTCGGCCTTTTCCGTGGCGACAGGGCCGAATTTCACGGCAGCCGCCCGCGCAGCACTGCCGTCATCTGCGCCAGGATCGCCACGGCGATTTCAGCGGGGCCAGCGGCGCCGATATCAAGGCCTACTGGCCCGTGGATGCGCGCGATCTGGTCAGCAGTGAAGCCTGCCGCCTGCATCCGCTCGACCCGTTTGGCGTGGGTGCGGGTTGATCCCAATGCGCCGATATAAAAGCAATCGGCTTGCAGGGCGGCCATCAGCGCCGGGTCGTCTAGTTTCGGGTCATGAGTCAGCAGCACCATTGCGGTGCGCACGTCGAGGCCCAATGCGGCCACGGCTTCGTCGGGCCAATCGTGCAGGATGGTCTCGCCCGGGAAGCGCGCGGCAGAGCCGAAGGCGTCGCGCGGGTCGATCAGTATCGGGTCATAGCCAGCGATTCGCGCCATTGGCACCAGCGCCTGGGCGATATGCACCGCCCCCACCACGATCAGCCGCAGGGGCGGGTTGTGTACGGCGACAAAGGTTTGGCCGTC
>JBLINN010000168.1:0-9382 GCA_047639325.1 Paracoccaceae bacterium
ATTGGCAAGGCCTTGCCGCCTGCCGATACCACCTCATCTGCGACCGTGTGGATCGTGCCGGGAAGCTTGGGATGCGGTTGATCGGTCTTTGCGGCAATGACGACATTGGCGCCGTCCCGCGCACAGCGCACAGCAATCGCCCGCCCGATACCACGGCTGGCACCGGTGATAAAAACTGTTTTGTCTGCCAGAGGTTTCATCAATGCGGTCTCCGGAAAAGGGGCGGTACCCAACCCTAGCCGCCTCTGCCGTTTAACCGAACCAATATTCACCAGATGGCCGGGACCTAGATCAAACGGGGCTGATAGATGGTCGTCAGTGACCCGGCAGGCCCCTTATTCAAATCTGAAACTTGGCGACAGCAGATGTGTCCCACGCGATGCCGGCACCCGGCTTTTCGCGCGGCTGAACGTAGCCATTTTGGGGAAGAACAGGCTCTTGCAAAATCGCATCCGTCCAATTTGCATATTCCAGAAAATGCCGGTTTGGGGCGCAGGCAAGAAGATGTGTGCTGATCTCGGGGAAAAGATGGCTTGAGACGGGAATTGTGTGTTGCCGCGCACTGTGCGCCGCAGTCAGCCAGGTCGTTACCCCGCCGATTTTCATCACATCCGGCATCAAATAGGTGCTGGACCTTAGTGCAAGCGCCCGGTTCACTTCGGTCGGGGAAAACAGGTTCTCGCCGATCTGGATCGGCGTTTCAATTCTGCCGGTCAGGGCGGCAGCCCCTTCAAGGTCTGCGGCGTGTACCGGCTCTTCGATCCACAAAAGCTGAAACGGATCAAGAGCCAGGCACCGTTCCAGGGCAATTTCAAACGGCAATGACTGGTTATAATCCACCATCAGGCCGATATCCGGACCGACGGCACTGCGAACCGCCGTTAGAACCTGGATGTCCTGCGCCAGCGTCGGATACCCCAACCTGATTTTCATCTCGGCAAAACCGCTGCGGGCAAATCCTTCGGCTTCTTCAGCAACCTCTTTCCAACCCGACAGGCCAAGCCCGGAACTTTCATAGGCCTTGATCGGGACATTCTCGCCCCCCAGTAGATCAAAAAGCGGTTTCTCGCGCTCTTTTGCGATCGCATCCCACAACGCCATGTCAATTCCCGCTCTGGCCATCGTGACGACTCCGGTCCCGCCAAACAGCAGAAACTGGCGGTCAAGAAAGGCCGCGATTGCGACGGGATCACAGCGCATCCCCTGAATAGATGCTGAAAGGGCATGGATAGTTTCACCAAAAACTTTCAGCATGTCTTGCCGCGGGCTGAACAAATAGCTGACGCCGGTGATCCCTTGTGAGGTCTGCAGATCAATCAGCAAAACAGCCACGTGAGCCAATTGGCCACTGGCCGTTTTCAAGGGCTTGGGCATCGGTGCCAGGACGGCACGGACCTGAATACTTTCGATGGTAAGATCAGACCCGCCAAGATCCGCCTCGTCGCGGGTAGTGCCAAATGGTTTCGGGTTATCCGGTGTCATGACCAACCCTTAGCGGTTCCGACCCGGCTTGCCTAGGTTTCCGGGCTTTGGATCGGGCTAAGGCAAGGCGGACCTGTGTGGACAATTCCATCGACCGTCTTAGACAGTCACGTCCCTTCAAAGGGATAGAATTTGACCGATAAAAGTGCACAATTATCGGCGCGCTTATGGACGCTCTGGTCGATCCTGCAAAACCTGACCATCCGGTCAAATTTCTGTTGGCATTGCTGCCCCGCCCGCACCAGCATCCGTTAACACATGCGTGGAACGATTGAATTTCGATGATGATGAGACCTTGCGTCGATGGCTTCATCTCATTCTTGACCCAGATTTTGGCGTGTGTCTGGCGAACGGCGAAATCGCATGGCGAAACCTAGTGGGCATTATCCATGACCAAAATCTTCGAACAAACGACACGTTTTGCACTATGTGCGGCACTTGTTTTGCGGGCAGCAACAGCCGTGCAAGCCGAGTTTCTGGCCCAGAACGACCCAAAGCCCGCAGTTATCATTTCCACGCAGGCCAATGACGGTGGTTGGTCACAGGCGATTGACGAGGCCCGTGTCAAACTTGAGGGCGAATTTGGGTTTAAAATTCCGCAGGCCAGGAACATTCCCGAAACCGCCACGGCGATCCGCCCGACGGCAGAACTGTTTATCGACCGCGGTGCAAATATCATCATCGGATCGGCCTTTGGTTATTCGGACAGGTTTCTTGAACTGTCAGACAGTCTCAAAAAGATTCGGGGGCTTTCAGGCCCTCGATCACACGGATTTCTCGGTCCAAAAGGCGGAAATCCACGCCTTGCTGGGTGAAAATGGCGCGGAAAAATCGACGCTTATGAATGTGGCCTGTGGGCTATATGCGCCCCATGGCGGGACGCTGGCGATCGACGGAAAGATCATGGAATTCTCGGGGCCGCGCGATGCAGTGGCGCAGGGGGTTGGCATGGTCCATCAGCATTTCAAACTGGTGCCGTCGTTTTCGGTTCTCGAGAATATTCTGCTGTTTTTCAACCCTTAGCGATCCTATCGCAAGGCCCGAACTTCGGTTGCGCCAAAGCTATGGCGCTTGCCAAGGACATAGATTTCGAGCTGAATCTGGGTCGCCGCGCCGGGGATCTTTCGATTGCCGAACAACAAAGGATGGAGAACCTGAAAGTGCTGGTGGCCGGCGCGCGTATTGTCATCCTTGACGAGCCGACGGCAGTGCTTAGCGAAGAAGAAGGCGCGAACCTGATGCGCCTGACGCGCCAGCTTGCCGACACCGGAACGGCGGTCATACTTGTGACCCACAAGCTGCGCGAAGCGCTGGACCATTGTGATCGCATCACCGTGATGCGCGGGTCGCAAGATCGGCGAGATCGGCGAGATCGCGCCAAATGATATGGATACCGACAGCCTGACAACCATGATTGTCGGCGAACATATCGTCGAACATCCCGCGCTGTCGCAAAACCGGGGCGCGCCCTTGATCCGCTTTCGCGACGTATCAGTCCCGAATGCCGCCGGACAAAACGCCATTAGTGATGCGACATTCGACGTTGTCAGCGGTGAAATCTACGGTGTCGCCGGGGTTGGCGGCAACGGCCAAACCGAACTGGCCGGCGCGATCATGGGGCCGACCACGCCGACAAAAGGCCAGGTTGAAATTGTCGGCATCGCAGATCTGACCCACGATTCCCCAACCAAGCGCCGCCGCGACGGCGTTGCGTCGATTCCTGTGGACCGGTACAAGCACGGCTTGGCAGTGCGGCAGACCATCCTGGAGAATTTTGCGATTGCCGGAACAATGCGTGGCAAATTTGGGTCCTGGTTCAGGTTCCGCAAATCCGCCGCCAGATCAAAAGCCAAAGAAGCGATTGCCAATTTTGATGTGCAAGGGGTGCGCAGCGTCAATCAACGGGCCTCTCTGTTGTCGGGCGGCAATGCGCGAAAACTGGTTATTGCGCGTGAATTCGGCGGGGATCAAAAAATCGTCCTGGCCCACAGCCCATCGCGTGGCTTGGACGTTCGGGCCGGCGCGGCGGTGCATGACCGTCTGCGCGCCGCGCGCGACGCCGGGGCCGCAGTTATTCTGATCAGCGAAGATCTGGACGAGATCCTGCTTTTGGCCGACCGCATCGGCGTTCTCAATCGCGGGCGGATCGCGGCGGAATTCACCGCTCCGGCGCAAAGGGCGGATATCGGTCAGGCAATGGTGTCACATGGATAACGGGTTAACCGCCGCAGATCAGACGATTGGCCCGGTTGCAAAGGCCCCGACCGAGGTTTCGACCCGCCGGGTCGGGTTGGTGCCGCGTCTTGAAACCCGCCAAAACGCCTCGGAATGGCTGCGCGTGGCGGTCTATTTGGCCAGCCTTCTGGTCGCCTGTCTGATTGCCAGATCTCTGATGGACAGGGCCGGGCGGTTGGTGTGCCAGTTCCTTGATTGTCGATCTGGGCCATTCTTGCCTCGGGCGCGGTGGGTGGGCTTACCGGTTTTACCATTGCGTCTGGTATCGAATTCCGCATGACCCGCGACTTCTTTTCCGGCTTTTTATTCAGCGGCGTTTTGATCGCCTTTCTGGGCCGCAATCACCCACTGGGCGTTGTCATCGTGGCAACATTTCTGGCGGTTCTGGTGCTTTTGGGCCAAAGCCTGCAGGTATTTTATCAGGTCCCCTTTGCCTTGGTTCAACTGATTCAGGCCGTCTTCATCATCTGCGCTGCCGCGTCGGAATTTTTCCTGACCTACCGCATGCATTGGAGGCACTGACACTTGGCCGATTTCCTGATCAACTGGCTGTCCATTGTCCGCAGCTTCGCTGTGCCCTTCGCGCTCGCCGCGCTGGGGCTGATCATTTGCGAACGCTCTGGCGTACTGAACCTTGGGGCTGAAGGGTTTATGTTGGTCGGTGCCGTCGCTGGGGTTGGCGCGATAGCCAGCGGATATCCGGCCTCAATTGCACTGATCGCAGCGGCCCTTGCTGGGGTCGCATTAGGGATTTTCATTGCCTTCATGGTCGCGGGGCTGCGGATCAATCACGTTATCTCGGGCCTTGCGATTGTGTTTCTTGCGCAAGCCCTGACAAGCCTGATCGCCACGCAACAGGGTTGGACCAACAAATCCATCACCGGCCTTGGCCCCATTCCTTTCGGCCCTTTGCGCGACATTCCGGTCCTTGGCCGATCCTGTTTGGGCAAGACCTGATCGTCTATCTTATGCCGCTGTTTTGCTTTGCCGTGGTCTGTGTTCTGAACCGAACGCCCATCGGGCTAAACTTGCGCGCCGTTGGCGAAAACCCATCAGCCGCAGATGCGTCGGGCATTGATGTAACGATGATCCGGTTCGCGGCAATTATCGCAGGTGGTGCCTTTATCGGCTTGGCCGGTGGCTATCTGACGGCGAGAGTGTCCGAAATCTGGGTTGATTCCGTTGTCGATGGTCGCGGCTGAATCGCGGTTGCCCTGGTGATATTTTCCCGCCGGGGGCCTTGGCGCGCGCTGTTGGGCGCCTTGCTGTTTGGCTGTATCGAGGCCCTGATCCCGCGCATCGCGGCAGTGCGCCTGAATGTGCCGCAATATTTCCTGCTTATGACGCCCTATCTGGCAACGCTTGGCGTCATGATCTGGAGCGCGACGCGCCTGAAAAACGACTGTTCGCAACCCGCCGCCCTTGGCCAGCACCATATCCGCGAGGAACGATCTTGACCCTAATTGAAACAACGCGACACCTATCAAACATTCAGCAGGAGCACGACAATGATCCCATATGAGCCTCCACACGCCGCCAGGGAATTCCGGTCATTGATTTGACGGACAGCTATTTGGACGATCTGGAGAAACGCAAAAAGGTCGCTTGGGAAATTCACAAGACCTGCCGCGATACCGGTTTTTCTATGTGAAAAACCACAAGGTCCCGCAAGCGGCTATGGACGGTCATCTGGCCCTTGATGCCAAATTTTTTGATCTGCCGCTGGAAGAAAAACAAAAGCTGGATTCCAAGAACGAAGATTTGACGCGCGGCTACGAGACCATGGCAGCCCAAGTGCTTGACGAAGGCTGGCCCCCGGATCTTAAAGAAGGCTATATGTCTAGCGTCGATGCCGATGAAAATCACCGCTACACCAAGCTGAAAGTCCCCGGCACTGGGCGCAATCAATGGCCTGAAACCATGCCAGAGTTCAAAGTACAGTACGAAGCCTATGTCGATCACGCGCTTGATCTGGGCCGCCATCTGGCGCGGATGCTGGCGTTGTCGCTGGAACTGGACGAGGAATATTTCGACGAGTGCCTGAAAGAGCCGCTGCATTACGGTCGCATCCTGAAATATCCGCCTCATCCCCAAGATGCAGCGCAAACCAGTTGGGCGCGGGCGCGCATACCGATTGGGGGCTGTTGACAATTCTGCTGCAGGATGAAAACGGCGGGCTGGAAGTGAAAAACGCCGATGATGACTGGATTTCAGCAACCCCCATTCCGGGCACATTCATTATCAATCTGGGGAAAATGGTGCCGGTCCTTACCAACGGGCTGTATAAGGCAACCAAGCACCGGGTTCTGAACAACACGTCCGGCAAAATCCGGTATTCAGCGCCAACATTCTGCGACCCCGAGTATTTCCACAAAGTGAAATGCGCCGAGACATGTCTGCCGGAATCGAGGGAACCAGATTATCCTGAAATGACCGCAGGCTGGCATTTGCGCTCGATGTTCGAAAAAACGTTTGGCGTCCGCGCATGAGGATCCCGGTATGAATACTTTGATGCAAGTGAGCCTGTTTTCCGAGGATTTCATCGGACTGTCCGAATTTCGCCGGACAATCTTTGATCTGACCGAAAACGAAGTGCTGCGGTCGGACGTCTTTCGCGGTTACATGGCGGGCCAGGTGATGGTCGGATTTAGCGCCTTGGCGGCTTATGAAATGTCGGGGCTTGATCCGCGAAAAAAGGCGACGGGGATCAGACCGCCTTTACCTTCCAGATCGAAACCAAAGAGGATGTCGACAGGATTGTCGAAATGGCATCGCGTCAGGGCGCGACAGTCATGAAAGAGCCTTTTATGACCTACTATCACTGATATCTCGCCGTTCTAAGGGACCCAGAAGGCAACGCATTCCGCGTTGCCTGCACAACGCCCTAGAAAAAGACCGGGGTGCGCGCAGACCGTTGGCACCCTCGCAATACGGGCGCCAGCGGCCTCGACATGGGCACCAAAGCCGTCATCAAGGCACGCACAGCCACAATCTGATCCGCGCCCTGTTCTGCATTGCGGGAACCGGCCCTGACCTTGGGCACATAGAAACCGG
The DNA here is from genome assembly GCA_047639325.1 of Paracoccaceae bacterium. Taxonomy (GTDB): domain Bacteria; phylum Pseudomonadota; class Alphaproteobacteria; order Rhodobacterales; family Rhodobacteraceae; genus NVQY01. The sequence goes on from JBLINN010000168.1 coordinate 6,772, forward strand.
TCGCGACACGCTTTCGGCTGGTGCGCCCCTTGGCAATGACGTTAAGTCCGGGTGGTGATCCGCCATGAAAGGCCAGATGATGAACCTCCCCGGGACACCAGCCCTTGGACTGGCAGCAGCGCTTGCCACCGTGACGATCTGGGCGGCGTTCATTCTGGTCACACGGTTCGCCGTGCAGGGCAGTTTCACGGTCGAAGAGCTTTTGATCCTGCGGCTGATCCCCGGGGCCCTTTTAATGGCCCCGATCATGTGGCGGCTGGGTGTGCTGCCACGCGGACAATCCTGGCCACGCGCGGCAATGCTGATGGTTGGTGCCAGCGCAATCTTTCCCTTTGTGGTGTCCAAGGGGCTGGCCTATGCGCCCGCCTCGGATGCCGGACCGCTGGCCCCTGGGATGCTGCCCTTCTGGACCGCGCTGGCGGCCTATGCCCTGGCCGGAGAAATCCCCGGCCCGCGCCGCCGGATTGGGCTGGCGATGATCCTGGTCGGCGCGATGGTCATCAGCCTCTGGCAGATCCTGTCCGGTGCGGATGACGGCGCCTGGAAAGGCCACTTGATGTTTCTGACCGGGTCGGGATTCTGGGCCGTCTATTCTGTCATCTTTCGCCAAAGCGGGCTTAGTCCGTTGCATGGGCTGGTGATCGGGCTGTTCTGGGGCGCGTTGCTGGTCGCGCCGCTGCTGCTAGCGACGGGCAACGTGCAGTTTGCCACGGCCAGTCTGGGGGACATCGCGGTGATGATCGTGCTTCAAAGCTTCATCATCGGCATTCTGGCGATGTTCCTGTTCGGCTACGCGGTGCAGATTCTCGGCGCTGCCGAAACCGCCGCCTTTGGTGCCCTGACCCCCATCCTTACTTTGCTGGGAGGCGCGACTTTTCTGGGCGAAACCGTGACGCCCCTTAAGGTTGTTGGCGTCGCCCTCGTGGCGGCCGGTGTTTTCCTGGCGTCGGGTGTTCTAACCAAGACCCGATCAGCGGCCGCATCCTGAAACCGGACGAACGATGACCCCTAAAGGTTAGCCTGCTGTCTGAGGTTACTGCGCCGCTTCAGACAGCAGGCTTTCAATCTGCCCTGCCACCCCATTCAGCCCCGGCGCGTCCAGCCCAACAGCCTCTATCCGCGCAATGGTTTGCGGGTCATGCGCTTTGCGGGACTTGTCATAAGCCGGGTCATAATGCTGCTGCATCAGGGCGGTGGTCAGGCCGGGTCTGTCATCGGCGGTGATCAGCTCCAACCAGCCATCGACCACCGCATTACCGCGATTGCGACGCAACAGGCTCAGCTTTTGCCGCAAGCGCGGGCCGTCGGACAGGATATCGTCATAGGCCTGCACCAGATAGGCCGCGCGCGCCGTGATCGGCGCGGTGACTTCGATCCGGGGCGCGACCTTCATCGCGGACCACAGGCTGGGCGGCACCACCCGGTTGCCAACCTTGCTGGATTCCGCCTCGACCAGCACCGGCCTGTCGGGGCTTAGACGGCTCAGCGCCATAGCAATGCGGGTTTCGAACTGCTTTTGGCTGGGTTGCGGCGTGGCCATCGCGCCCAGCAAAGACCCGCGATGTTCGGCCAGCCCTTCCAGGTCCAGCATCTGCACCCCGCGCGCCGCCAACAGATGCAGCAGCGCGGTTTTGGCGGTGCCGGTATAGCCATCCAGCAGGATCAACCGATGCGGCAGCGTATCCTCGTAAAGCGCCTTGTTCACCAAGCGGCGAAAGCTGCGATAGCCGCCGTCGATCATGTCAGACCGCCAGCCAACCTGCCCCAGCATCCAGGCAAACGCCCCCGACCTTTGCCCGCCCCGCCAGCAATAGACCAGCGGACGCCAGCTGCCATCCTTGTCCATCAGCTGCGTCTCGACATGGTTGGCGGCATTGCGAAACACCAAAGCCGCGCCAACCTTGCGCCCCAGAAAGGCGCTTTGTTGTACATAGATCGTGCCAACCCGGGCGCGTTCTTCGTTGTTCAGCACCGGCAGGTTGATGGCGCCGGGCACATGGTCTTCGGCAAATTCCGCAGGGCTGCGCACGTCGATCACCGTATCAAACCCGTGATCCAGCAACCCGGCCAAAGAAGTATATGTCTGCGCCATGCCCCCCTCTATCCTGCCAGATGCCCCGGTGAAAGCCGCCTTTACGCTGAGGGTGGCGAAATACCCCCGCGACGATAAGCATACTTGCCACTTTGCCACCAAATGCGCAGGATACGCCACACACGACCCGCGCAATACCCGCAGAATACCCGCGCAATACCCGCAGAACACCCGCAGAACACCCGCCTGCCGATTTGCCCAAATCCGAGGACCAGAATGGACATCTATGCAATGCCCGGCCACTTGATCCGGCGGCTAAACCAGATTTCCGTGGCCCTGTTTGCGGATCGCATGGCGGGGGCGGGTCTGACGCTGACGCCAGTGCAGTTTTCCGCGCTTAGCGCGATCCGAACCCGTCCGGGTATTGATCAGGCGACAGTCGCCGGTTTGGTGGCCTATGACCGGGCAACGATGGGCAAGGTGATCGACCGGCTAGAAGGACGGGGCCTGATACGGCGCACCACCTCGCCCACCGACCGACGCGCCAAAGAGCTGACGCTGACCGAACAGGGACAGGCG
>JBLINN010000169.1:0-9364 GCA_047639325.1 Paracoccaceae bacterium
CGGAAGACGGTTTTCCACCAGTTCCGCAAACCAGCTGCATCCTGCAGGGATGACATCATCGTTAAAATTATATTGCGGGTGATGTACCATCGGCCCATCCATCCCGTTACCTATAAACATATAGGCGCCGGGGCGTTCTTCGAGCATGAACGAGAAATCTTCGCCCGCCATAATCGGCGGCGTATTCCGTTCCACTTTACCGGCCACAATCTGGGCGATATCAGCGGCGATATCAGTGTTATCCTCGGCGTTGACGGTGATCGGATAGCCGCGCTCGTAATCAATATCGACCGTGCAGTCATACGCATCCGCCGTGGCGGTGACGATTTTGGTCAGCCGCTCCTGCGCCAGATCGCGCACGCCCGCATCCAGGGCGCGCACGGTGCCGCGCAACAGCACGGTTTGCGGGATCACGTTATGCGCCTCGGAATCCGAGCGCATGGTGCAGACCGACACCACCACCTGCGACAGCGGGTCGACATTGCGCGAAGCGATCGATTGCAGCGCCACCACCACATGCGCCGCCGCCAGATTGGTATCAATCGCCTGATGTGGTGCCGCGGCATGGCCACCCTTGCCGGTGATCACGATGTCAAACATATCGGCCGAGGCCATCATCGCGCCGGGACGGATGGCAAATTCACCCACCGGAAAGCCGGGCATGTTGTGCATGCCGTAAACCTCTTGAATGTTCCAGCGGTCCATCATCCCGTCTTTACACATCTCACGCCCGCCACCGCCGCCCTCTTCGGCGGGCTGAAAGATCAACACAACGGTGCCGTCGAAATTGCGGGTCTCGGCCAGATATTTGGCCGCCCCCAGCAGCATCGCGGTATGGCCGTCATGGCCGCAAGCATGCATTTTGCCGGGCACTTTGCTGGCGTAATCCAGCCCCGTGGCCTCGTGGATCGGCAGCGCATCCATGTCGGCGCGCAAGCCGATTACCTTGCCGGACGTGTCGGTTTTGCCTTTGATCGTCGCCACAACGCCGGTCTGGCCAATGCCGGTGGTGATATCGGTGATGCCGAATTCCTTTAGCCGGTCCACCACAAAGGCGGCAGTCTCATGCACGTCAAACTGCAATTCAGGGTTGGCGTGGATGTGACGGCGCCAGCCAGTGATTTCGGCGTGCATTTCGGCCAGACGGTTCTTGATGGGCATTTTACGCTTCCTCTTGCAGGCGGGACACCAGGCGATCCATAAAATCGGCCCCGGCGTCGAACTGCGCTATGGTGATGAATTCGTTGGGTTGATGGGCCTGTGCGATATCCCCCGGGCCGCAAACCACGGCGGAATATCCGGCCGCCTGAAACTGCCCGGCTTCCGTGCCATAGCTGACCACATGGGTGCCATTGTCACCGGTGATGGCGCGGACCAGCATTTCGGCCTCGCCATCACTTTCGGGGCGCAGGCCGGGGACGTGGAACAGCGGTTCCAGATCAATACCGGTATCGGGGTGGATCGCCTGCATCGCGACCTCTACCTTGCGGACCTGATCGACAAAGGATTGCTCGCGGGCCTTTTCGTCATCGCCGGGGACCACGCGGGTTTCAAAATCAAACCAGCAATCCTTGGCGGTGATGTTGCGCGCGGTGCCGCCTTTGATATTGCCCACATGCATTGTGGTGAACGGCGGGTTGAAGATCGCCGCCATATCATTGGGCGGTGTCGCCTGAATTTCGGCGTTGGTATCATTCGCCCAATTCACAATCCGGGCGGCTTCCATAATGGCGCTGACGCCAGTTGGCAAAAGCGAACTGTGTACCTCAAAGCCCCTGACATGTGCGGTAAAGCCCTGCCCGCCTTTATGCGCCGTGACCGCCTGCATCATCGACGGCTCGCCGACAATCACCGCGCTGCCTTTGGGCAGGATCGGCTGCATTGCCTCGATCATTGGCGGCGCGCCGGTACAACCGACCTCTTCGTCAAAACTCAGCGCCAGTTGCAGTGGGCGTTTCACCCCACGGGTCTGCGCCTGGACCATTGCCCAGATCGCCAGCGCGTCATAGCCTTTCATGTCGCAGGTGCCGCGCCCGTAATATTTGCCGTCTTTTTCTACCACCTCAAACGGGTCGCTGTCCCAGGCCTGACCGTCCACCGGCACCACATCGGTATGGCCCGACAGCACAACAGCGCCGTCCTGCCACGGGCCGACATGGGCAAACAAAGCCGCCTTGTCGCCGTCTTCGTTATAATAGCGATGCGCGTCGATGCCGTGGCTGGTCAGATAAGTTTCCACCCAGTCCACCAGAGGCAGATTGCTGTCACGGCTGACGGTCGGGAACGACACCAGCTTGTCCAGAATCGCCTTGGGTGAAAGTATTTCAGCCATGAATGTCCCCTAGTTTCCGCTAATATCCACTAATATCCACTGTCGCTGGTCATCACAAAATGGCCCGGCTCGACCTCTTTATAGGCTGATGGCTCGGGTTCGTAATCCTGCCGGTGGATAGGGGACGGGATTGGTTTGAAGTTCAAGTCCTTTTCCGACTTGCGGCGGCGCGGATCGGCGATTGGCACCGCTTTCATCAACGCCTGTGTATAGGGATGCTGCGGGTTTTCGAACACCCGGGCGCGCGGCCCCAATTCGACGATCCGGCCCAGATACATCACGCCGACATTGTGGCTGACCCGTTCCACCACCGCCATGTCGTGGCTGATAAACAAGAACGACAGGCCCAGATCGGCCTGCAATTCCATCATCAGATTCAACACCTGCGCCTGCACTGACACATCCAGCGCGCTAACGGCCTCGTCCGCGATGATCAGCTTGGGGTTCAGCGCCAAGGCGCGGGCAATAGCGATGCGCTGACGCTGGCCGCCGGACATTTCATGCGGATAACGGCGCATGAAACTGCGCGGCAGTTCCACCCGGTCAAACAACATCGCCACCCGGTCCATCAATTCAGACCCCGACACGGTATTATAGTTGCGCATCGGTTCGGCGACCTGATCCAGCAGCAACATCTGCGGGTTCAGTGACGCAAACGGATCCTGAAAGATCATTTGCATGCCGCGCCGCGCCGCGCGCAACCCTTTTGGATCCAACTTCATGATATCAACGCCATCAACGTCAATCTCGCCTGAGACCGGCTCGATCAGACGCAGGATTGACCGACCGGCGCTCGACTTGCCACAGCCCGACTCGCCCACCAGGCTAAGGGTCTGGCCGCGATTGACGGTAAAGGACACGTCTTCGACCGCATGCACATTGGCCACGGTGCGGCGAAAGAACCCGCCCATCACCGGAAAGCGCATGGTCAGGCCCTTGACCCGCAGCAGCACTTCGTCTGTGCCCGGGATCGGTTCGATCTTTTGATCCTTGACCCCCATCAGCGTCATCGGCTCGGGCACCGATTTGCCGCGCATGGCGCCCAATTTGGGTACGGCGGCCAGCAAGGCCTTGGTATAATCGTGCTGCGGGTTCTCGAATATCTGTTCAACCGGGCCTTCTTCGACCTTGCGACCGCGATACATTACCACAACCCGGTCGGCCATTTGCGCCACCACCGCCATGTCATGGGTGATGAACATCACCGCCGTACCCGTCTCGCGTTTCAGTCGGTCCATCAGGGCCAGAATTTCGGCCTGAATGGTCACGTCCAGTGCGGTTGTCGGTTCGTCCGCGATTAGCAGGCGGGGCTCGCAGGCCATCGCCATGGCGATCACCACACGCTGGCGCATACCGCCCGACAATTCGTGTGGATATTGTTTCAGGCGGCGTTCTGGTTCCGGGATTCGCACCTCGTTCATCAGGGTCAGCGCGCGGGCTTTGGCCTGGGCCCGGTTCATGCCCCGGTGCACGCGCAACCCTTCGGTCAGCTGGCGGCCCACGGTAAACACCGGGTTCAGCGCGGTCATCGGTTCCTGAAAGATCATGCCGATTTCGTCGCCGCGAATCTGCTGCATCTGATCTTGCCCGGTTTGCGCCAGATCCACATCTTCGCCATTGCGACGATCAAACAATAGCTGCCCAGCGGCGATTTTACCGCCGCCGTATTCCACCAACCGCATCAGCGACAGCGATGATACCGATTTTCCCGACCCCGATTCGCCAACGATACAAACGGTTTCGCCCGGATGTATGTCGAACGACACGTCCTCGACCCCGACAACCGGGCCGTCTTTGGTTTGAAACTCGACCCGTAAGCCTTTTATCTGTGCAATTGGCTGATCCAGCACGACCGTCCCCCTTTGGTTGTACAGCAAACGCTACGGCCTGGCATGGCGCAGTGTCAAACCCCTGACGAGTTTTCCCTACGGCAAGGCTTGCTTTTTTCTCAAACTCTGTTTCGATAGCCGGGTAATCGCTCCCGGGGGGCAAATAACGGGCATAAATGGCCTGTGTTTGCTGTTGTGTTCCAATATCTTACCCTTGGGGCGGCGTGCCCCGCATCTGCTGATGCGGCGAAACAGAAGAGGCACGAATGTGCCCGACATGGAGTGTATCATGAAGATAAAAGCCCTTTTGCTAGGCGCTATTACCTGCGCGGCACTGGCCCCAGCGGCCATGGCCGAGCGCGGATCGGATGGCAACGTCAAAATCATCTATTGGCAGGCGCCATCGATTTTGAATTCGTATTTGTCCAGCGGCACCAAGGATACCGAATCTGCCTCGCTCGTGATCGAGCCGTTGGGCCGGTATGACGAAAACGGCTACTTGGTTCCGTTTCTGGCCGAAGAAATCCCAACCGTTGAAAATGGCGGTGTCACCGCAGATCTAAAAACCATCACCTGGAAATTGAAACCCGGTCTGAAATGGTCTGACGGCAGTGCGGTCACATCCGCCGACGTCAAATTCACCGCTGAATATTGTATGCACCCCGAAGGCGGTTGTTCGCAGCTGGCCAAGTTTGAAGGCGTGGAATCGGTTGAGACGATTGATGAGCTGACCATCAAAGTAACCTTCACGGACCCCAAACCAAACCCATATGGGCCCTTCATGGGCAACCAGTCGCCGATCATCCAGATGAACCAGTTCAAGGATTGTCTGGGCGCCAAGGCACCGGAATGCACCGAGGCCAACTTTAACCCGATCGGCACCGGCCCGTTTGTGGTGGATGAGTTCAAGACAAACGACGTGATCACCATGTCGGCCAACCCCAACTATCGCGACCCAAACAAGCCTGCCTTTGCCACACTGACCTTCAAAGGTGGCGGCGATGCGACCGCTTCGGGTCGTGCGGTTCTGGAAACCGGCGAATTTGACTATGCCTGGAACCTGCAACTGGCCCCCGAAATCCTCGCCCGGATGGCCGAAGGTGGCAAAGGCACACCAATCGCGGCCTTTGGGACCTTGGTTGAACGTATCGAGATGAACATGACCGATACCTCGCCAAGCCTGCCCGAAGGCGAGCGCGGCACAGCCATGCACCCCCATCCGTTCCTGACAGATGTACGGGTCCGCAAGGCGTTGTCGATGGCCATCGACCGTCCACTTCTGGTGGAAGTCGGCTATGGTCAGGCCGGACGCCCCACCTGTAATCTGGTGCCTGCCCCTGCAGCCTATGCGTCGGACAATACCGAATGCCTGACACAGGACATCGCCGGCGCCAATGCGTTGCTGGACGAGGCCGGCTGGGTCCTGGGCGGTGACGGCGTTCGTGTAAAAGACGGCGTTCGTCTGTCTATGCTGTACCAAACCTCGACCAACGCAGTGCGTCAGGATTTTCAGGCGCTGATCAAGCAGTGGTGGCAGGAAATCGGCGTTGAAACCGAGTTGCGCAACATCAACGCCTCCGTGTTCTTTGGCGGTGATCCGGGATCGACCGATACATTCCAGCGCTTTTATGCGGATGTGGAAATGTACGCCAACAACTTTGACGGCACCGATCCGGAAAACTATCTGGCACAGCACACCTGCGACAAGGCCCCGCGCCCTGATACTCAGTGGCAGGGTGAAAACATGAACCGGTACTGTGACCCGGCCTATGACGCGCTGGTGGCCGAATTGGGCCGAACCGGTGAATTGTCCAAGCGCGGCGAAATCGCCAAGCAGCTGAATGACATGCTGACCAAGGATAGCTATGTCGTGGTTCCGCTGGTTGATCGCGGTCGTGTCTCGGCCCACGCCAATTCGTTGGGTGGTGTCATCCTGAACGTCTGGGACAGCGAATTGTGGAATGTCGCTGACTGGTATCGCAAATAAGGGTCGTCATTCGACCCAGCTGCACCTCGGCCATCGTGCCGGGGTGCAGCCCTCTTTCTTTCTTCACGACCAATAAGAACAAGCAGCAAAGGCGCCCTGAATGCTGACTTTCACCATTCGACGTTTGGTTATGGCCGTTCCGACGCTCTTATTTATCTCGCTGGTGATTTTTCTGCTGCTGGAACTGGCCCCCGGCGACCCGATGGCCCAGGTGCCTTTGACAGTCCCCCCCGAAGTCAAAGAAAAGATGCGCGAAGCGTTGGGGTTGGGGCAACCGATGCATATCCGGTTCTGGAAATGGCTGGTTCAGTTTTTCTGGATCGAGCCGCAGGTTCTGATCGACCATATGTTTGGCACAGCCTATTCCGTCGGCGATCTGCGCGTTATCAGCTGGCAGACCCGCAGCCCGGTGATGGACACCGTCGTGCAGCGTTTGCCGCAGACCCTGTGGGTTGTGGGCACGGCCTATGTCGTTGGCATCCTGATCGCCCTGCCTATCGGCATCTATTCCGCCTATCGCCAGTACAGCTGGTTCGATCAGGCAGGCACTTTCGTGTCGATGGTCGGCTTTTCGGTGCCGCCGTTTTTCTCAGGCGTGCTGGTGATCGTCATCTTCTCGGTCAATCTGGGCTGGTTCCCGTCGATCTATGACACCACCCTTGTGGTCAATGACTGGGACAGCTTTGTGGTGCAGCTGAAACAGATGATCATGCCGGTGATGGTGCTGGCCCTGCAAATCACCGCCCAGATCAGCCGGTTCATGCGCGCCTCGATGCTGGACAATCTGAACCAGGATTATGTGCGCACCGCCCGCGCCAAGGGCCTCAGCGAACAAACGGTGGTGTTGGTGCATGTGCTGCGCAATTCGATGATCCCTGTGGTCACAGTGATTGCGCTGGCGGTACCGGCGGTGTTTGGCGGCGCGATCATCACCGAACAGGTGTTCAAGGTGAATGGCATCGGCAGTCAGTTGATTGGCGCTATTCAGGCCAATGACCTGCCGACGGTGCAGACGCTGGCCTTTATCTTTGCAATCCTGATCGTGCTGTTCAACCTGATCGCCGATATCCTCTACGGCATCCTTGATCCCCGTATTCGTTATGAGTAAATCGCTATGACTGACCTCAGCAATCCTGTCCCCTCGACCCCGCCGCGCAGCCAATGGCTGAATGTGTGGGACCAGTTCAAGACCCACAAGGGCGCGTTATGGGGCGGCATCCTCTTTCTGCTGATCATCACCGTTGTCTTCCTTGGCCCCTTTTTCTGGACACTCGAGGCCACCCATATCGACATTCGCGCCCGAAATCAGGGGCCCAGTCTGGGCCATCCGTTTGGCACTGACCAGTTAGGCCGCGACACATTCTCGCGGATGATGGCAGGCGGGCGCACATCCGTGTCCGTGGGGCTGGCCGCGATGCTGCTGGCGCTGTTCCTGGGGTCTTTTGTCGGGGTCGTCGCCGGATACTTTAAACGGTTGGACGGACCGCTGATGCGCCTGACCGATCTGTTTTTGGCCCTGCCCCTGCTACCGCTGCTGCTGGTGATGATGATGCTGTTTCGCGACCCGCTAAATTCAGCCTTTGGACCAGAGCGCGGCATCTTCATCCTGATCGTCAGCGCCATCGGCATCACCAGCTGGATGCCCACCGCGCGGATCGTGCGCAGTGACGTGCTGGCCCTGAAAGAGCGCGAATTTGTGCTGGCCGCGCGATCCATTGGCACCACCAACACGCGGATGATCACCCGGCATATCCTACCCAACGTGCTGTCGCCGATTATGGTCTCGGCCACCCTGGGCATCGCCACCGCGATCATCACCGAAAGCGCGCTGTCGTTCCTGGGCCTTGGCTTTCCCCCCGATTTCCCAACCTGGGGACGGCTGTTGTTTGATGCGACAGATTACCTGCAACAATACCCCGAACGGGTATTCTGGCCCGGCATGGCAATCTCGTTGACTGTGCTCAGCGTCAACTATCTGGGCGACGGGCTGCGGGATGCGCTTGATCCACGGATTCGTGGTCGCTAGGGTGCGCCAACCTGCCCTAGTGAAAGAGAATGCATGCCCAGCCCCCCGCCCTTTCGTGCTGACCACGTAGGCAGCCTGCTGCGCCCAGCGTCCATTGCCAAGGCCCGCAAGGCGTTTCACGACGAAGGCTCGATCACAGCGGACGACCTGAAGGCCGCCGAAGACGGCGCCATCCCCGCCCTGATCCGGATGCAGGAAGACGTGGGCCTGAAGGCCGTCACCGATGGCGAGGCGCGCCGGTCGTTCTGGCATTATGACTTTATGGGTATGCTGACAGGCCTTGATCTGGTGGAACGCGACGAAGGCGTGCAATTTGCCGGTCTCAAACTGCGGCCAATCTTCCCAACCATCTCTGGCCCGCTGGATTTTCCGGATGATCATCCGATGCTGGAGCATTTCAAATTTGTCGCCGCCAACACCAGCGTTGTGCCCAAAATTTCGATCCCCGGGCCCAGCTGCTGCCATTTCCGTACCGCCCCAGAAGACGTTCATCCAGCCGAATATAAAGACCAGGATGTGTTGTTGGCCGCAATTGCGGCGACCTACAAAAAGGCCGTGGAAAAGTTTTACGAAGCTGGCTGCCGGTATCTGCAGATGGACGACATCTTTTTTGCCTATCTGTGTGATCCCAAACACCGCGCCGAAAAAGAGGCCGCCGGGCTGGACCCGGACTGGCTGATCGACCGCTATGCCTGGATGATGAACGAAGCGATCAAGGACCGCCCCGACGACATGGTGATCGCCATGCATATGTGCCGTGGCAATTTCCGCTCGACCCACGCGGCCACCGGCGCCTATGACCCGGCAGCGGATGCGATTTTCAACAAGACCGATGTCGATATCTACTTCATGGAATACGACACCGAACGCGCAGGCGGGTTGGAACCGTTAAAGCTGTTGCCCAAGGGCAAGAAACGCGTGCTGCCGGGGTTCATCACCACCAAGACCGGGGGGCTGGAAACGATCGACGATCTGAAAGCCAAGTTCGACGAGGCGGCGAAATACACCGATATCGATCAACTGGGGATCGCACCACAATGCGGCTTTGCGTCAACTGAAGAGGGCAACTCGATCACCGAAGACGACCAACGCCGCAAACTGGAACTGGTGGTGCAAACCGCCGAGGCGATCTGGGGCGAGATCTGAGGCAAAAACTGCGGGCGCTGGTCTAAGCGGGTTGGTTTTGGCTG
>JBLINN010000170.1:0-9188 GCA_047639325.1 Paracoccaceae bacterium
TTTCTATGCGTTTCGCCATTTGCCCTTTGCCGAAGTGTTCCTGTTTATCGGCATGATGCCGGTTCTGGCGGGGCTGATGTCGGCTGTGATCCTGCGCGAACAAGTGCGTCCGGTGATTTGGGCCGCGCTGCTGGCAGGGTTTGTTGGCATGTTATGCCTGTTCCCAGAAGGGGTTGCCGGAATTTCCCTGGGCCATATCTGGGCGATGTCGGCAGCGGTTTTTGGCACATTGTCGATGGTGATGGCGCGCTATATCGGACGCTATGAATCCAACGCGCTGGCGCAAGTTTTCTATCCGAATCTGGCGATATTCCTGGTGATGGGTGCGGTATTGCCGTTTGTCTGGAAGCCGATGCCGCTGACCGATCTGGGTTGGGTTGCGGGCTATGCCGCGCTGTTATTTGTCGCGCGCTGGTTACTGGTGGTGGCTTTGCGCTTGTTGGCGGCCTATGCGGTGACGCCTTTGATGAACCTGCAATTTGTCTGGATGGTCGGGCTGGGGGCGGTGTTTTTCGGTGAATTCCCGGCGCCGGGCACCTATCTGGGGGTGGCAATTGTCATCGGCACGGGGCTGTTCCTGGTCTGGGACCAGTTCTCACCCGCAACCCAGCGCAAGCCAGTTTTCGTCGGATTCACCTTTGGTAAATTCTTTAAGACAGACCCATAAGGTGCTGTATTACATCGAAAAAGAGGTGCCGCAGCCGCAAGACGACGTGGCATTGGGGTTGTTGATGACAAACCGCGCGCCGATCAGTTCCTCGGTGAAATCAATCACTGCGTTTTCCAGAAACGGCAACGACACGGTGTCCACCACCACTTTCTGCCCCTGACCCTCTAGCACCAGATCACCACCGGCAGGCGCGTCCAGCGCGATTTCATACTGAAACCCGGAACATCCGCCGCCTTCGACAGCAACACGCAGCGCTTGTCCCTGATCTGAGGCGCCAATTTCGGCCAGTCGGGCAAAGGCGCGGTCTGTAACTTTGGGGGGCAATTGCATCTGTATTCTCCGTTCGCAGGATCAGAGGTTTAACTGACCTCACACCTGCAATATAGATAGGGACAGGACAGGCGACAAGGATAGACACGCAAATGCGCGCGCCCTTTGCCTCGGATCCCGCACAAACCCGGGGACGGTTGGTGCCGGAAGAGGAAAGCAACTTTCGCTCCTGTTTTCAACGGGACCGGGACCGGATCATCCATGCCAGCGCCTTTCGGCGGCTGAAGCATAAGACGCAAGTATTTGTCGAACATGAGGGCGACAATTACCGCACAAGGCTGACCCATTCGATCGAAGTGGCGCAGGTGGCGCGCACCATTGCGGGCGCACTGGGCCTGAATAGAGAGCTGACCGAGGCGGTCGCGCTGGCGCATGATCTGGGGCACACCCCGTTTGGTCACACTGGCGAGGACGCGCTGCATGCGCTGATGGCACCTTACGGCGGGTTTGATCACAATGCCCAGGCGATCCGGATTGTCACGTCGCTGGAGCGCCATTATGCGCGGTTTGATGGGTTGAACTTGACCTGGGAAACCCTTGAAGCCATTGCAAAACATAACGGTCCAGTGCTGGGTGACCTGCCTTGGGCGCTGACCGATTACAACGCGCTGCATGATCTGGAATTGCACACGCATGCCAGTGCCGAGGCCCAGGTGGCGGCGCTGGCCGATGACATTGCGTACAATAACCACGACCTGCACGACGGGCTGCGCGCCGGGCTGTTTTGCGACGATGATGTTGCCACGCTGCCCATCGTCGGCGCGGCTTATGCCGAGGTCGATCGCCTTTATCCCGGTCTGGAACCGATGCGCCGTCGCCACGAGGCTTTGCGCCGGGTGTTTGGGGTGATGGTGTCGGATGTAATCGAAACCTCGGCCAGTTTACTGCGGCAATCGGGGGCCGAACGGGTTGAAGACATTCGCGGGCTGGATCACTCGGTGGTGCAGTTTTCCAACACGGTCTGGCGCGACCTGAAACAGATTCGCAAGTTTTTGTTCGCCCGCATGTATCGCGCGCCCAGTGTGATGGCCAAACGCGCCGAAGTGACCATTGTGGTGGAAGACCTGTTTCCGCTGTTTCAGGCTGATCCCGCGCAATTGCCGGAAAACTGGCAGAGCGACATTGCAAACGCCCAGGATGAAACGGCGTTGGCGCGGATAATCTCGGACTATATTGCCGGGATGACGGACCGGTTCGCCCTGCAGGAACATGCGCGACTATGCGGGCAGGGTGGCGCCGTAGAACATGATCACCCTTGATATCACCGAAGTTTCGTTAGGGTCGTCTTTCCGGAAGGGGTCTGATGATTGTCAGATAGCTCTTTCGATTGGGCTCGCCGAGTTTGCTTGGGGCACGAAGCATCAACTGGGGTTTGGCAAGGAAACAGGGTTTGCGGCAAAAGCAAAACTGGCGACACAGTTGACCGCCCGCGCCTGAGTGATAAACCCCGCTTTAGCCTGAAGGGATGCGTGATGAACCTGTTTGCCGATATTCGCACATTAGTGTTGCAAAGCCTTGAAACCATGGTCGCCGAAGGCGTGTTGCCTGCTGGGTTGGCGATGGCCAACGTGGCGGTGGAACCACCGCGCGATGCGGCGCATGGCGATATGGCGACCAATGCGGCGATGGTGCTGGCCAAACCTGCTGGCATGAAGCCACGCGACATTGCCATTGCACTCGCCGAAAAGTTGATCGGCGACGCGCGCATTGTCAGCGCTGAGGTGGCAGGCCCAGGGTTCTTGAACCTGCGTTTGGCACCGGGCGTTTGGCAGGGCGTTTTGGGCGCGGTTTTGCAGCAAGGCGACAGTTATGGCCGGTCGGATATGGGGCAGGGGCAGAAGGTAAATGTCGAATATGTCAGCGCAAATCCCACTGGACCGCTGCATGTTGGCCACACCCGTGGCGCAGTGTTCGGCGACGCACTGGCCAGCCTGCTGGCGTATTCCGGCCATAACGTAACCCGCGAATATTACATCAACGATGGCGGTGCCCAGGTCGATGTTTTGGCGCGGTCGGTCTATCTGCGCTATCTTGAGGCCCTTGGGCAAGAGGTGGCGTTTGTGGATGGCACCTATCCCGGTGACTATCTGATCCCGGTTGGCGCCAAGCTGGCCGAACAGGTGGGCGAAGCCTGGGTGGATCAGCCCGAGGCCGTCTGGTTGGCCGAAATCCGCGACTATGCCACCGAGGCGATGATGGATCTGATCCGCGCCGATCTGGCCTCATTGGGCGTCAAGATGGATGTGTTTTTCAGCGAGAAATCGCTGTATGGCACCGGGCTGATAGAGGCGGCGCTGGCCGATCTGGACAGCAAGGGCCTGATCTATGAAGGCGTGCTGGAACCACCCAAAGGCAAAACCCTGGAAGACTGGGAGCCGCGCCAGCAAACGTTGTTCAAATCCACCGAACACGGCGATGACGTCGATCGTCCGGTGAAGAAATCCGACGGCGGCTGGACTTATTTTGCCCCGGATATCGCCTATCATTTTGATAAGGTTTCCAGAGGCTTCGACTCGCTTATTGATGTGTTTGGCGCGGATCACGGTGGCTATGTCAAACGAATGAAGGCCGCCGTTAGCGCGCTGTCCGATGGCCGCGTGCCGCTGGATGTCAAGCTGACGCAATTGGTCAAGCTGTGGAAAGATGGCGAGCCGTTCAAGATGTCCAAACGCGCCGGCACGTTTGTGACCCTGCGCGATGTGGTCGATCAGGTAGGCCCGGATGTGACCCGGTTTGTGATGCTGACGCGCAAGAATGACGCGCAGCTGGATTTTGACTTGGCCAAGGTGCTGGAACAAAGCCGCGAGAACCCGGTGTTTTATGTGCAATACGCCCACGCCCGGATCATGAGCGTGCTGCGCCGCGCCGCAGAGGCCGGGATTGCCGCCGACGACGCGACGCTGCAAGCCGTCGATCTGGCGCTGATCACCCACGAAGCCGAACTGGCCGTGGCCAAAAAGCTGGCCGAATGGCCGCGTCTGGTGGAAATCGCGGCGCGCACGCACGAGCCGCATCGCGTGGCGTTTTACCTCTATGAATTGGCGGGTGAATTCCATGCTTTGTGGAACCGGGGCAACGAATTGCCCGAACTGCGGTTCTTGCAAGAGGGCGACATCACCACAAGTCAGGCAAAAATGGCACAGGCGCGTGCCGTATCCGTTGTTATTTCTGCAGGTCTTGGTATTCTTGGGGTCACACCGGCGCAGGAGATGCGGTAACAAAGCCGCCCAAAACGCCGGTCCGAGGCAGAGATAAAGAATCCCGGGCGCAGCCAAAGCTGCGTAACAGGGCAGTGAGGCGGACATGGCGAATATTGAATACACGGATGACGTGTACACTGGTGATTTGTATGCAAATGCAGCAACTCCCGAAGGCGTTTACACAGCGGATGGTCAAGGGGCGGGCGTAGACCCGGATCCTGCTAAAACCACACTGGGTGCAGCGATGAACATTTTGGGCGCAGTGGCGTCTTTGGCGCTGATCGCCGGTGTTGGCGTCTGGGGGTACAAGCTGATGGTGCGCGATGTCAGCGGCGTGCCAGTGGTGCGCGCGTTGCAGGGACCAATGCGGGTTCAGCCTGCCAATCCCGGCGGACAACAGGCCGATCATCAGGGGCTGGCCGTCAACGCGGTGGCCGCACATGGCATTGCCACACCCGCCGCTGATCGGGTGATGTTGGCGCCGCGTCCGGTGACATTGGCGGACGAAGATATACCAATGGGGCAGATCGCCCCGCCCCCTGCGTCGCTTGCGGATGATAAAGGCGATATCGAAGGACTGACAGCCGAAGAAAGAGCCGCTGCGCTGGATGCGTTTCAGGCGGGATCGGTTGAGGCATTGGCCGCGCAACTGACCGCAGGTGTGGCGCCGCTAAGTGACACGGTCCCATCAGATTCGGGTGGCGCGCCGGAAACGCTGGGGCAGGGCGAAGACACCGCCACCGCCGACACCGGGCCGACACCAACACCAGATCAGGCCGCACAACAACCTGTTTTAACCGGACCGGGGCTGACCCGGTCGCTGCGTCCACAGGCGCGCCCGGCGCGGGCTGTGATTTCGTCAGTGGATATCGACGACGGCTCGGTTCTGGCCGAGGCGATCAGTTCAGCCGTGCAAACCGTGGCCAGTCTGGACATAGAGGCCGACAGCTTGCCGATCGGCACCCGGCTGGCGCAATTGGGCGCCTATGACACACCCGATATTGCCCGCGGCGAATGGGACAAGCTGAATGTTAAGTTCGAAGAAGTGATGGACAACAAAAAGCGGGTGATCCAACAGGCCAGCAGTGGCGGGCGCACGTTTTACCGCCTGCGCGCCATGGGCTTCGACGATATGAGCGATGCCCGCCGGTTCTGTTCGGTGCTAATGGCTGAAAACGCCGATTGTATCCCGGTGACCACGCGGTGAGATTTGGCGCAACCATCCTTGACGCAACGGGCCTGCGCCTGAGTGGCGAGGAAAAAGCGTTGTTCCGCGCGGTCAACCCGTTTGGCTTTATCGTGTTTGCTCGCAATCTGGAATCGGCTGACCAGATCCGCGCCCTGTGCGCCGATTTCCGCGAGGCGGTTGGCCGCGATTGCCCGATTACCGTCGATCAGGAAGGCGGGCGGGTGCAACGCTTGCGCGCGCCTCTGGCCCGCAACTGGCTGGCGCCGCTGGATCATGTTGCGCGCGCCGGCGATGGGGCGGAACGCGCGATGTACCTTCGCTATCGCCTGATCGCCGATGAATTGCGCGCGCTGGGGATAGACAGCAATTGCGCCCCAATGGTGGATCTGGTCGGGCCGGACACCCATCCGTTTCTGCGCAACCGCTGTTACGGCAGCGATCCCGATACGGTGGCGACACTGGGCCGGGCCGTGGCGCAAGGACTGTTGGATGGCGGCGTTCTGCCGGCGATGAAACATCTGCCCGGGCATGGCCGATCCACCCAAGACAGCCACCATGATCTGCCGCATATCACCGCCGATCCGGAAGAGCTTGACGATACTGATTTCGCCCCCTTCCGCGCCCTCAACGACCTGCCGATGGGAATGAGCGCGCATTTGGTCTATGATGCGATTGACCCTAATCCAGCCACTTTGTCAGCTGCGATGATTCAGCTGATCCGCACCCAAATCGGGTTTGACGGGCTGCTGATGACCGATGATGTGTCGATGAAGGCGTTGACGGGATCACTGGGCGATATCTCGCGCGCCGCAATCCGTGCGGGCTGTGATGTGGTTCTGGCCTGCAACCGGTCCTTGGCCGAGCGCGCCGAGGTGGCCGAAGCCGCGCAAGAGATGACCGACCTGGCCCAGGCCCGCGCCTTGGCTGCGCTGGCCGCTCGCCATACACCCGACCCGCTTGACATTGCCGCAGCCGAGTCCGACCTTTTGCGCCTGATGAACGGGCAGGTCTATGACGGATAATCTTTTCCAGGAAGACACGATGTCAGTGTCCGAGCGGCTCGCCGCCGAGGCGCTGATTGTCGATGTGGACGGGTTTGAAGGCCCGCTGGACGTGCTGTTGACCCTGTCGCGCACCCAAAAAGTCGACCTGCGCAAGATTTCCGTGCTGGAACTGGCGCGGCAATATCTGGCCTTTGTGGAAAAGGCCAAGGTGCTGCGGATTGAACTGGCGGCGGATTATCTGGTGATGGCCGCCTGGCTGGCCTTTCTGAAATCGCGCCTGCTGCTGCCCCCCGATCCCACCGAAGAGGGGCCATCGGGCGAAGAACTGGCGGCGCATCTGGCGTTTCAGCTAGAACGTTTGCAGGCGATGCGCGATGCGGCGGCGCGGCTGATGGGGCGCGACCGGCTGGGGCGTGATTTCTTTGCGCGCGGGCAGGGCGAAGACGTGGCGCGCATTCGCACGGTGCGTTATTCGGCGACCTTGCTGGACCTGATGCAGGGCTATGCCCGCATCCGCACCCGCGACGACTTCCGCCCGTTTGTGATGGACCGCAAGTCGGTGTTTACCATGGAACAGGCGTTGGAGCGGATGCGTGGACTGATCGGGTACGCCGGGTCCTGGACGGATATGGCCACCTATCTGCCCGATGGCTGGGACGGCGACCCGATGCGGCGACGGTCAGCCACAGCATCGACATTTGCGGCCTCGTTGGAACTGGTAAAAGAGGGTCATCTGGAAATCCGCCAAAGCGAAAGTTTTGCGCCAATCCAACTGCGCAAGAAAGATAAACCCCGTGATGGATGACCCGGAAGACGTGACCGACAGCCTGTTTGCAGCGCCCCCGATCGCCGAACAGGAACGGATGATCGAGGCGATGTTGTTTGCCAGCGCTGATCCGGTGACGGTGCGCGATCTGGAAACCCGGATGCCACATGGTAGTGACGCCGCCGAAGCACTGGCGCATTTGCGAAAGCGCTACGAAGGTCGAGGCGTGCTGATTGTCAAAACAGGCGATGCCTGGGCGATCCGTACAGCGCCGGATCTGGGGTTTCTGATGCAAAAGGAAACCGTCGAGACCCGAAAATTAAGCCGGGCTGCGGTGGAAACCCTGGCGATTATCGCCTATCACCAACCGGCCACCCGCGCCGAGATCGAAGAAATCCGGGGCGTTTCCGTGTCGCGCGGCACCATCGACCAACTGCTCGAGATGGAGTGGATTCGGCTGGGGCGGCGCAAACTGACGCCCGGACGGCCGGTGACCTTTGTGGTGACGCCGGAATTTCTGGACCATTTTGGTCTGGAAACCGCCCATGACCTGCCCGGGCTAAAAGAATTGCGCGCCGCCGGACTGCTGGAAAATCGCCCGCCACCGGGGGCGTTGTCAGTCGCATTTGACGAAGATGGCGAGGCCGGAATTACCGGTCAGCCGGAACTTTTTGACGAAGAATAGCCGAAAGGTCCTTAAAATGGCATATTCAGGGCTTAGATACAGAAAGCGCAGCAAGAGGTATTTGGCATGAATGCAAATTACATCATCAATATGGTCATGCGTATGGTTATGCGAAAAGCCATCAGTGGCGGGATCAACGCAGGTATCAGTGCGGCCTCTGGACTGGGCAAAGGTCGCAAGAAAAAAAGCCAGCAGCATGTGGATGATTACGGCTATCCAGCCGAAAGCCTGCCGCGCACAATGCCGGGTCAGGATACCGCACAGGTCGCGCCGACTGCGCCAAACCAACCGAAAATGACCCAGCAACAACGCGACGCCAAACGCGCCATGCGACAGGCGCGGCGGGCGGCCAAGGGTAATTGATGAAATCTTTTTATATTTAGATCAAGGCCTTATGTCCGGACCTTAAAGTGTTTCGACAGTTTTAACCCCTGTCCCTGATAGTTCGACGATATGCCCGCACCATAAAGCTGGGTCGGGGTTTCGATCATCCGTTCATACACCAACCGGCCCACGACTTGCCCATGTTCCAGCACAAATGGTGCCTCGTGACAGCGCACTTCCAGCACCCCACGTGACCCTTTGCCACCAACGGCGGCATGGCCAAAACCGGGGTCGAAAAAACCCGCGTAATGCACACGGAACTCACCAACCATCGCCAGATAAGGTGCCATTTCAGCGGCGTATTGCGGTGGGATATGCACGGCCTCGCGGCTGACCAGAATGTAAAAAGCGCCGGGGTCCAGAATGATTTGGCCCTGCGCGGTGCGCACTTCTTCCCAGTAATCGGCCGGATCGTAATAGGCGATTCTATCCAGATCGATCACCCCGGTATGCGGCTTGGCGCGATAACCAACCAGATCAGAGCCGGGCAAGCACAGATCGACAGAAAACCCCAACCCGTCCTGAATGACCGCCGGGCCATCGACCAAGCGTGTCTGCGCGTGCAGGGTTTCCAGTTCAGCATCGCTGAGCACGGCCTGACCTTGGCGAAACCGGATCTGGTTCAATCGCATGCCGGGCCTCACCAGAACGGAAAAGCTGCGCGGGCAGATTTCGGCATATAGCGGGCCGGTGTATCCCGCAGGCACCCGGTCAAATTCTTCACCGCCATCGGTGATGGTCCTGGTCAGCAGATCCAGCCGTCCGGTCGAGCTTTTGGCGTTGGCAACGGCGCTGATATCGTCGGGCAGGGCCAGGGATTCGCGCAAGGGTACCAGATAGACACAGCCCTTTTCCAGAACCGCGCCGTCTGACAGATCAATCCGGTGCATTTCGAATTCGGTCAGCCGGTCCGCCACGCTGCGATTCTGGCCGGTCAGGAACGAGGCGCGGACGCGGTAG
>JBLINN010000171.1:0-9104 GCA_047639325.1 Paracoccaceae bacterium
GTCGCTCAGCGTATTGACCAGGGCCGTATGATTGTTGGCGGTTGGATATTCGATTGATACGCCGGGCGATTTGCAGGCCTTGTTGACCAAAGCACGTTGAATTGACGTTGATCCGGTTTTGGTATCCCCAAGGTGAATGATCAGTTCGTTAATCATATCAATTTCTTTCTATTGGACATATCAGGCCTCGGCCCAAGAACCCGCTTTCAGGCTGTTCAGAAAACCCCTGACTTCGGGATCTTCAAACTTTTCCGTTTGCTCGCGTACCCGCTCAACCGCCAGTTTGAACACGTCCAACTCGGGGATGGGCCGGATCTGGCGAACCGCTGCCTGATCGGCAAAAAACGGGGACGTGTCTGACACCCGTTCAAGATAGGCATGAATGGGGTCAAACCGGTCATGCATAATTTGGCGATTCTCAGGCCCAAACAGTTCGATATCACCAGAGGCGGGCAGGTTCAGTTCTGGGGTCAGTTCACGCAGGGTGTGGCGCAGTTTTCCTGACAAAGCCGGGCGTAGCGCCTTGTTTCCCTGCCGGGCAATTTCGTAAATGCCGCGATGCAGGGATTCATTGGTCTTCTGTTCTTCCAGCAGACCGGATGGCAGTTTCAGCCCGGTTTGCGTGACAAAATCAGCCACCGATCCGCCAGCTTGGCGCACATCGGTATAGTCGCGCAGGACAAACCGAGCGTCCGGCATGTTATCGGTCCAGCCTTTCAGCATCAGACGATAGTCAAAGTGGATATTGTCGAAATATTCTTGCAGGCCGCCAGCCCGCAGCGGCGGCGGGCTGTGGTTGAATTTCAGTCGCTGCCCATGCCAGGAAGCCAGATATTCGTCGATCCGGCGCAGCGTTGCCACCACAGTAAAGTCGGCGTCCGGAAAAGCATCCCTTAACCGGACGATCAGGTCCGGGCTGGTCGGGGCAAAATTGGCAAACACTTCGGCGGCCAGAACAAGCGTGTCGGGCTTAAGAAACTCGATCTGTTTGTGGATCGCCCTAAACATCTGAATGCTGGATGGCAGACCTTTGTGAAAGGGCGGGACCTTGCCTTTCCTAAACTCGGCCAGCATTTTGAAGGCCAACGCGTTATGCGGCTCGCGCGCGTTGATCGGCAAGGGTTCGTGCGACGGCGCAAACTTGCCCATTGCCGCAGACAGCATCAGCGACAGGCCTTCAAAATCAACGCTGGGATAAAGAATGCCTGACTGCGCAAGGGCAACACTGTTGCGGGACAGAAAATCCTGTAGCGAAGTGGAGCCGACCTTGTGGTGCCCAATAAACAGAATAATGCGCATTGCAGGTGTGTTTTCCTATTGTCCGCGGGTCCGTTTTTACCCGGCCATATGCACCCGAGCTTGGTCAAATTGCAAGTATGCAAATGGCGCGTGGGAAGGGGTGCGCCTGATGGGGTTGATCTCTGGTGGGCAGGTCCGTAAAAAGCCAGCGCGCCATCAACAGGGGATTACCTTCGGGGACAGTTGGACCCGAATTCAAACATGCCCTGACGGATGGTATTACCGACGATGTTGGTGTATCGACGGCCATCCTGCCCTGCAGGAGCAATCGTTACAGTGCATTTTTCTGGCCCGACCGCCCCCGGGCCTCAGACCCACAAGTTCAGAGACCCCCCACATATGATTACCCTGCAGAATTTCATTTTCCCCGAACCAACCATCTGCACAGAGCATGATCTCTATTACCGTGCGTATGGCGATTTCGGTTTTTCCCAAGGCCGCCACGAGGTCAGCCTGGGACGCGGCGCGCGGCTGACGTTTGATACCTATTTCAACATGCTCAGCATCGGTAAATGGCAGGAGGCCTGCATTCTAGAAGGGCTTTTCGCCGAGATATCCGGCCAGGGCAAAGTCGAGGTCCGGGTCTTTCAGGCAATTCCTGACCGATCCTGGGAGGTGCTGCATGTCGAGGTAGCGACCCTGACACCCGAGACCCCGCATTTGGCGGATCTGTCGCATTTCGCCGACCACGCGGACACCGGGGTGATCTATGTAGAGATCAAGTCGCTGGAAAAGGATGTCACCATCAGTGGTGGACGTTTTACCACCAACACCCAGCCTGTGGAATTGCCGGAACTGGCGGTCAGCATCACCACCTTCAAACGCGAAAAAGAGGTGCGCCGCACCGTTCAGCGGTTCGAGGCATTTCTGCCCGGGTTTGAATTTGGTGATCACGTGCATGTGCAGGTGGTCGATAACGGCCATAGTGCCGAAATCGAGGCGTCAAAGTCGGTGACACCGATGACCAACCACAATTACGGCGGCGCGGGCGGTTTTGCGCGCGGGTTGCTAGAGGCGGAAAAATCCGGCTACAGCCATTGCCTGTTCATGGATGATGATGCCTCGTTCCATCTGGAAAATATTGCCCGCACTTACGTGTTCCTGGCCCTGGCCAAGGATCGCCGTGCGGCAGTGTCCGGTGCAATGATCACCAACACGCATAAATGGGCGATGTGGGAAAACGGCGCGTTCTTTGACGGCTCGTGCCATCCGTTGTTCTGCGGCGTCGATCTGCGCGACCGCGATGCGGTCATGGCGATGGAACACGAATCGGCGCGATTGAACCCACCGACGCTGTATGGCGGCTGGTGGTTCTTTGCCTTTGCCATCGATCAGGTAAAACACCACCCGTTCCCATTCTTTGTGCGCGGCGACGATATCAGCTTTTCGCTGGCCAATGATTTTGCGATCACCACGCTAAATGGGGTAGTGTCGTTTCAGGATGATTTCACCGAAAAAGAAAGCGCGCAGACCCTGTATCTGGACCTGCGCAACCATCTGATCCATCACATGGTGTTCGACACGATCGATCGCAGCGCCCTTGGCACCGGGCGCATCGCGGTGCGGTTCATCATGCGATCCCTGCTGCGGTTCCATTATGAATCAGCGGCGGCGCAGTTGCTAGCCTGGCAGGATGTGATGCAGGGCCCTGAATTTTTTGATAAAAACATCGACATGGCGGAACGGCGCGGGTCGATAAAGGATATGTTGCACGACGAAGTCTGGCAGGATGTCAATCCCGAAGAGATCAAAGAGCGGCGCAAATACACCCATCGCCCACCGGAAAAGCGGCACCGCCTTGGTGTCTGGACTTTGAACGGCCATTTGATGCCGCTGTCGGCGCAGCGCTGGGACCGGATCGTGCTGAGCATCGGTGATCGTCCGGCACCATTCCCGGCCTTTGGCGCGTCGCAAATCACCTATCTGAACACCGCGCGCAACAAGGGGTATACCGTAACCCAGTCAAAGCGGCGGTTCTTTTCCGTCTGCTGGCAGATGACCACCACGCTGGTGCGGTTCGTCCTCGGCTATTCGGACCTGAAAGCTGCGTATCGTCAGGGCTATGACCAAATGACCACGCGCGACTATTGGGAAAAGACCCTGGCCGCGGAATAAGGCCGCTGTCAGGCTTTCTTTCCGGCCCGCACCGCATCCACATGCATCACGGCACTATCCAGATAGCCCCACATGAAGGACACGCTTAGACCGGCCAGTTTGTCGGTGTAAGCTTGCACGTGATAGTCGAAATCGACCGCATCAAAGCTGGTCTTGTCAAACCGCTCGAAGGGTGCGGGGCCAAGGGCTTTTTGCATATAGACCCACAGTTCGGCCGCACCGCGAATGAAATCCGGCTTTAGGTCGGGGCGCAGCCCGCCATTGATCCAGTTGACTGTGTTGACAAAGGATTTCAGGATCGGGTCAAAATCGTTCCAGCCTTCGGCCAAGCCGCGTTTCAGCATCATGCGGAACATTTCAAGCGAATAGAAGAACCGCTCGTCACCCTGCTTGATGTCCTGGCCGGGATGCTGGCGATAGTGATAGCGCACCTGATCGGTGCAATAGACGTCGTCAGCATAAAGCAGGGTCAGCATCTGAAATATCTGGTCATCAAAGGCCCGGATATGTTCAGGGAACCAGATTTTCTTGTTGTCCAGGAAATCGCGCCGATAAACGCGGCGCCAGATGGCCGGTTGGCCGACCATCAGCCGATCGTTGGGGGTGACAAAAAAGGACGTGTCGCCAAAGGGCTGCCGCTGTAGATCGGCCAGGGTCTGGTCTTCGTAGCTGGGGGTCAGCACCGGGGTGCCATCCGCATCCTGTTCCAGAAAGGCAAAACCGGCCTGCACCACTTCGGCCCCGGAATACTGGGCCAGTTCCATCAGCCTAGGGAACATGTCCGCATCGCACAGATCATCGGCGTCCACAAAGGTGATATGCGAGGCATCTGAATAGAGCCGCCCGAAATTGCGCGCCGAGGCGCAGCCGCCATTGGGTTTGCGCAGCAGACTCACCCGTGGGTTGTCGCGGTAAAGCTCTTCAACAAAGTCGCCCGACCCGTCGGTGGAACCGTCATCCACCACCAGCGCGTGAATCGAATCGCAGTCATTGCTGATGATGCTGTCGACGCATTCCTGAATATATTCTTTGGCATTATAAAGGGCGACAACCACATCCAGCCCGGTCCGCCGCGTTTGGGTGCCAACGTCGCAGGTTTGGCGCAGCGCCAGCGGTCCGCCGGCCAGCGGCAGATAGACCTCGCGCGCAGATCCATCGCGCCGCGAAGTCATGTCCCAGCGCACTGGTTGCCAGATTTCGCCAAAGATAAAGTTCAGCGTGCTGTCGCGCAACGCGCCCAGGATGGCCTGTTCGCAGCCCGGAGCGGTGATTTTCATCAGCGTCGGTTCCAGCCCGTTTAGCGCGTTGGCCGACAGCGTGGCAAACTGGTGATCTTCAAATTCGTCATGCGGCACGTCCGTCAGGGTGGCCTCGACAAAGCCTTTCTTTTCCCGGTGCTGGCGGAACGGTAACTTTGGGCAGGCTTTGGCGATTTCATCCGAATCACCGGCTTTTAGCAGCGCGTCCAGATCTGCGGGCATGTCATCGGCGGGTATGTCGCCGGAAATAGCCACATTCAGCGCCGCCACATTGGTCAGGCCATGCGCAGCGATATTGGCGGATAGCGCATCAAAAGCGGCTTTGTCCGGTTCGAAACACCAGATTTTCCAGCCCGGATAGGCCAAGGCAAAAGGCACGGCAAAGCCGCCATAGGCCGCACCAATGTCGATTGCGGTGCCGGTTGCGGGCAACGAGCGGGTGGTCAGGTAAGGCTCGTAGATCACCCTGGCGCGCCAGCCCGAGTCGCCCGTGGTAAACGCGTCGCCGGTGGTGATCAGGGTGACGGTCTGCCCGAACAGTCGGGTTTCGGTTTCGGTTTCGGCAGCGGCTTCGGATGCTGATGTGTGAAGCGCGGAATCAGGCATGGGTCAGGCTCTCAATATACAACTCAACCGGGCGGAACTGTTCCAGCCCCTCGGGCGGTTCGGGGGGGAAATGCAGGAACAACGGATCAATCAGTCGCAGGATCGCTTGAACCGCCTGGCGGTAATGATGCCGGTAATGATGCGATATCGAGGTTTCGCACCATTGCAAGATCTTGAAACATGAGACCACGACTGCGGTCCGGTAGACGGGGTCGTGAAACTGTGGCCTGCGGGCAAAGGTTTCCAGTGTCAGCTTGGTCACCGGGATGATGTCAAAGCGCAGATCCGAGGAAGAGCTGGTGATCTGCGGACGCTGGTAGCGGCGGAAATAGGCAAATGTCGGGGCGTGCAGGAACGACACTCGCTGCGCGGCGGCCAGGATGTTGGTGTGAAAATAGATATCTTCAAAGAAATGCGTGTTGGGAAAGCGCGCGCCGCTAGAGCGCAGCAGGTCGGTGCGCACTATCTTATTGGCCGACTGCGGCTCGATAAACTGGGCCAGCGGCCAAATGGCTTTGGCCAATTGGCTGTCAGCCTCGACCGGATTTGCGCCACACATTGTCTCGATCAGTTCAAACAAGCGGGTGTCATAGAACGGTACGATGTCGCCGCGAATCTCTGACAGAATGCCCCGCCCGAAGATCAGGTCGGGGTCGTCCCGTTCGATCAGCTCGGCCATGGCCTGAAAGGCCCAGTTCGGGCGCATGTCATCGGCGTCCAGAAAACAGACATAATCACCGCTGACCTGCTCAATCGCCTTGTTGCGCGCGCCGGCAAGCCCGTCGTTGGCCTGGGTCACCACCAGGATGCGATCATCTTTCAGCCCGGTGACAACATCACGGGTTTCTTCGGACGATCCGTCATCGACAATGATGTACTGAAAATTTTCAAAGCTTTGATTCAGGACGGAATTGACGCTGCCAAGCAGGGCCTTGCCATCATTGAATGTGGTGGTGATGCAGCTGATTTTGACCATAAGGCGACTATCCTTATTCTAACGCGGCACCTGGTCACTCCGCCGGTGGCGTTTCTGGCTGAGGCTCCGCGGGTGAAAACCAATACGAATTGCGTCTAACTTCCGTCCCTTTAATTGATAACGGACGTGTGGTCCATCACCATAATCGTCCAAGGCGGGTTGGTGGGCGTCAGACCACCCTAACTGCTAAAAACACAGGCGCTGACCTTGTAGGTTTTACTTTTGCGCAATATTGATGTTTGTGGCCATACGAAAAATGGATGCTCGACACGCCAAACGCGTGTGTTTGGGCCGCATAACAAGTTAGGCGGGGGCGCACCATGAGGCGCGTGTCGTGAATCAGGAGTTAGCTCATGCATCTTTTACTGCACATCGGCCCGCCAAAAACCGGGTCAACGGCGATTCAGAAAAGCCTTGAGTTGAACGACGATGCGTTGAAAGAGGCAGGTATCCTGCCGATGTTCTATAAAGCCAGCAAGATAAACACCCTGCCGCTGCAAGCGCTTGGGGTGCGCCACAAGTCAGGCCGGGCGTTGGAGCAATGGCCAATCCCACAAAATTTCAAAACGCCGCAGGCGGCCCATGCCTGGAGCGACCGTCACTGGAAAACCCTGGCCGAAACCGTGAAGAAATCGGATGCCGATCTTTGCGTGATCTCCAGCGAACATCTGGGATATGGCATTGGCGCGCCGGGTCTAATTGCCGATTTTCGTGAGATTTTTTCCGGTATTACCGTGCTGGTCTATGCGCGTGATCCGGCGAGTTTGTATTTCTCGTCGATGCAGCAGCAATTGCGCAGCGGCAAAAGGCTGTTCCAGCTGAGAACGCCCGAAAATTACGCCTATCGCCATCGCAAGGAAGTTGAAAAATATGCCGATGCGGTGGGGGCGGAGAATGTCGTGGTGCGCAATTTCTCGCGCGATAACCTACGCGACCGCGACGTGGTGCAGGATTTCTTTGGCGAGGTCGAACGGTTGGGCAAAACCATCAAGGTCGACCCGGTCCAAGCCAACGAGTCAATTCCCGGCGCGGCGCTGGCCCTGCTGATGCTGATCAACGAGGCGACCAAGCCAGGGGAGCACCCACGCCAGCGCATGCAGCTTATCAAGCGGATACGAGAATCCAAGAGCGTGGCAAAGTTGCCGTCCTTTCCGCCAGAAATACCCTGGGTTCGCACGATGATTCGGGCGCAGGCGGCAGAGGATTGCGCCTGGCTGAACGAAAAATTCCTGTCTGGGCAGAAATTGCTGACGGTGGAAACCGGACCGGTGCCGGACTATCCCGGCGATGACGTTTGGCGGGCCACATTGCGCGACGCGTTTATGGCTTATCTGACGCCAGAGGCGCTGGCGGTTCTAGGGCCAGAGATTGTTAAAACGTAAGATGTGGCCTGTTCATGTTTTACAAAAGAATACGAGTGCATTCTGTTTTCCATGAAGCCCCGGCACGGCCTCTGTGGCCTGACTGCCAGAATACCGGAACGGGTTACGAATGCTGAATGACTATCGATATATTTTTATTATCACCTATGCGCGCTCGGGCTCTACTTTACTGCAAAGCCTGCTGAACAGCGCCCAAGGCGTGCAAATCAGGGGTGAGAACGCAAACGCGCTGTATTACACCTATCAAACCTGCCGCGCGATTTCTGAGACCCGCGAACGGGGCCTGCCCAAAACGGCGCAGCCGGATCACCCGTGGTTTGGGGCCGAACAGGTCAAGCCGTGGCGGGCGTTGAAAAGGCTTCTTAATACGTTTGTCGACGAAGTTCTGGCCCCGGACGAAGGGATTATCGTGACCGGGTTCAAAGAGGTGCGTCACAATATCTTTTACATGTCCGGCGAGCAGTTCCAGGACTATATGGATTTCATTCTACGGAATTTTCCCGACTCCCGCATCCTGTGTAATTCACGCGACGGCGAAAAAGTCAGCCAATCGGGCTTTCTGAAAGCCAAAGACCCTGATGTTGTGCGCCGGGATGTCCGCACCGCGGATGGCTGGTTCAAAACCTTATGTGCCCGCTCCAACCGGTGCCTGCATTTGCAGCACGAGGATTACATCGCCGACCCTGACAAGTTGCGCGACATGTTCGCCTTTCTTGACCTGCCGTATGACGCGGATCGGGTCAGGGCGGTTCTGGACAAGCCCCTGACCCATGCCAAGGGCAAGGAACCGGAACTGGATTCGGACTGAGTTTAGGTCAGTAGCTGAACGCCTCGTAATCCGACGCGTAAACTTGCTGGCACAAGGCCCGCGCCTGCGCGTCCTGCATCAGCGGATCAGGGTCCGTGCTTTGACGGTTTTCCCAAGGGGCGGCCTCGTCCCGGGCAAAGCCTAGGCGGCTCGACAGGGCTTTGTAAAAGCTGCCCATGTCTTCCATGCGGCCCGGAACGTGTCAGAGGGGGGGGACCATGGAGCTTCCTGCGAGGGTGGTTCGTCGCCGTCCCCGCGCCGGTTTCCGCTGCCGCAATGCCTGGATCATTGCCGCCTTCAGCCCACCGCGCAGCTGCGCATAGATCGCTGCATAGATAGTCACGTGGCTGACGCGCTGATCGGGATGCATGGCCCCAAGCCTGCCGGCGATCTGTTCCGCGGACCAGTGCAAATACACCAGCTTGCCATGCACCCAATTGTACAGCGCGCCGCCCTCGATCAGCCTGCCAGGCCGCCGATTTTTCAGCCGTCACGCATCATGAACACGACGTCCCGCCTGCGGGCTGCAGTCGCCGTCATCCCCCCGGCCACGAAGCAATTCCCGCCCGATCGTGCTTGCAGAGCTGCCAAAAAGCGATCCCCCTCTTGTCTTATGCCAAAAGCTGACTTCTGGTTAATTGGAAGTCACTGCCCACCAA
>JBLINN010000172.1:0-9073 GCA_047639325.1 Paracoccaceae bacterium
CGTTCAGGATCACGCAATGTCGGCAATTCCTTGACCAATTCAATGTCTGGAAGCGGTTCCGTGACAATATACTGATGTTCCACCGCACAGGCCGGCACTTGCAGTCCCAGTTTCGCACCCAATTCGCGGCTCCACATGCCTGCGGCCAGCACCACGGTGTCAGCTTCATAATCCCCGTTCGAGGTCATCACCTTGGTGATCCGCCCGTCTGTGATTTCAAAATCCAGCACCGTCACGCCTTGCTTGATTTGCGCGCCGTATTTACGTGCGCCCGCCGCCACCGCCTGACACAGGCTAGCAGGGTCGACATGGCCGTCCGACGGTATAAACGCCGCGCCTTCCAGCCCTGTTGCATCAATATAAGGGAATAGGACTTTGGCTTCGGCAGCCGTGATCATTTCCATTTCAAGATCAAAACTACGCGCCATTGTGGTCAGCCGTTTGGCCTCTAACAACCGCTCCTTAGTTGCCGCCAGGCGCAGGCTGCCGACCTTTTTCCAGTCGAATTCCATGCCGACCTCTTCTTGCAGGCGGTCATACATTGCCACGGATCGCTTTAACATCCGGGTGGTATTGCGGGACGAGCGCAACTGGCCCACCAGCCCCGCCGCGTGCCAGGTTGCGCCCTCGGTCAACGACGATTTTTCCAGCAGGATCACGTCTTTTTCGCCGGATTTCGCCAGATGATAGGCGATGGAACAGCCGATGATGCCGCCGCCGATGATCAGGTGTTTTGCTGAATGCTGTGCCATGTCTGGGCTTTCCGATTGGGGTGCGAGTCGGGAGGGATTGGAAACTGAATCCAACACTAAAACAACAAAAAAGTTGATTAATGTTGATTCATGCCGCTAATCTGCGGTTAGAATTGACAAGCCGGGGAAAATTTCATCTTGCGCAGCGCTATGTCAAAGCATGAACAGGACATCCAAAGTGTCGTCAGCCTGCGTGGTACGGTCAGCGTGGCCGAGTTGTCGCAGATGCTGGGCGTGTCGGACCAGACCATCCGGCGGATCGTCAAGCCGATGGTGGCGCGCGGCGAGGTCACAAAAGTGCATGGCGCGATTGTCAGCACCACCAGCCCCACCGACCCACCGTTCCAGACGCGGATGAATGCCAACCGCGCCGCCAAGGTGGCGATTGCCAATCATGTGGCCGATCTGGTGCCCGATGGCGCAGCGCTGGCGATTGATACCGGGTCGACATCGGGCTTTGTGGCGCAGGCCCTGCGGCGGCGGCGCAATCTGACGGTGGTGACCAATTCGGCGTTTATCGCCAGTACCTTGTCGATGATCGAGGGCAACCGCACCTTTATGGCGGGCACCCAGCTGCGCAATCATGATGGCGCAGCGTTTGATCGGGCGGCGTTTGAGGTGATTGCCGCGCTGTCGGTGGATGTGACCATCCTGTCGGCATCATTGGTGCATCCCGAACGTGGGTTTCTGGCCTATGACCAATGCGAGATTGATATCGCCAGCGCGATGATGGAGATTTCGCAGCGCAATATCATGGCGGTGGACGCGTCGAAATTTATCGGCGAAGGGCGCAAACCGGCACTGCGCCTGCCGCCTTTGCAGGCCGAGGATATCGTTGTCAGTGACCACCAACCCGACGCGGTGTTTGACGGGTTGCTGGAGGGGCTGACGCTTAGGATCAGCCCCGCAGGTTAGCCGGGCTTATTCAGCTAGTCGCGGCAGGTACAAGACGATCGACGGGAACGCCACCAGCAGCGCGATTGTGATCCCATCGGCGACGAAGAAAGGCATCACGCCGCGGAACACGTCCTGCACGCTAAGGTCATCGCGCACACCAGCCACCACAAAACAGTTCAGTCCGATGGGCGGGGTGATCAGGCAGAACTCGGCCATTTTCACCACCAGAATGCCAAACCAGATGGCGCACATGGTGCCTGACATGCCAAACGCACTGTCGGCAGCGGCGACTGTTTCACCGCCGTTCAGGGCCATCACAGCGGGGTAAACCACCGGCAGGGTCAGCAGCAACATGCCGATGGCATCCATGAACATCCCCAGCACCGCATAGGCCAGCAGGATGCAGATCAAGATCACCATCGGCGACATCTCAAGCGAGGTGATCCAGTCGGAAAATGCGCCCGGCAGGTCGGCAAAGCCCAGAAACCGCACATACAACAGCACGCCCCAGATGATGGTAAAGATCATCACTGTCAGCTTGGCGGTATCCAGCAGCGCCGATTTCAGCTGTGACCAGCGCATCCCCTGATAGAGCGCCATCAGGAATACCACAAAGGCGCCCAGCGCACCGCCTTCGGTGGGGGTGCCCCAGGCGTCGCCGCCAAACGGGTTGTAGACAAAGCAGATGATGATCACGACGACAAAGACGATTGGTAAGGCCGGGGGCAGCGATTCAAAACGCTCGCGCCAGGTAAAGCCGGTGACGGGGGGGCCGACCGATTTGAAGATGACGGCGATGCCGATGATCAGCATTGCGTAGATGATCGCGGAAAACGCGCCGGGGATGAACCCGGCCAGCAACAGCTTGCCCACATCCTGTTCGACGATAATGGCATAGATCACCAGAATGGCCGAGGGCGGGATCAGCGACGCCAGCGTGCCCCCTGCCGCCACAACCCCGGCGGCAAAGCGTTTGTTATACCCGGCCTCTAGCATTTCGGGGATGGCGATGCGCGCGAACACCGCTGCGGTCGCCACTGACGCGCCGGAGACGGCGGCAAAGCCTGCGGTGGCAAAGATTGTGGCAACCGCCAGCCCGCCTGGCACCCAGGCGATCCAGCGTTTGGCTGCCTCGAACAGCGCCCGGGTCAGACCGGCGTAATAAGCCAGATAGCCGATCAGGATGAAGGTCGGGATCAGCGACAGCGCCTGACTGGAGACTTTGGAATGCGGCACTTGCCCGGCGGTTTTGATCGCCACGGTCAGGGCCCAGCCCAGTTGGTCGGGGTCAAAGTCTTTCTTGGACCAGAAGATCAGGATCAGGCCAATCAGCCCGGCAAGGGCGGCGGCAAAGGCCACCCGCATTCCCAGCACAACCATAACCAGCATGCCTGCGGTGACCCACAGGCCAATTTCTATCGGTTCCATCGTGCTATCCCTGCCCGTCCAGTTGTTCGGCCTCGGCCGCCGCTTGGGTTGCTGTATCCTGAATCAGTGGCACTGCCGCCGGGTTGGCCAAGCCAAGGACAAAAGCCCGTCCATAGCCCCAAATTTGCAAAACCAGCCGCAGGCACAGCACCGAGAACGCCACCGGTGCCAGCAATTTTGCAGGCCAGATCGGGATGCCGATGTCGATCGAGCTGTCGCGGCTCCATAGCGGCGCGTTGAAATCGAAGGCGCGTAGGAAGTGTTCCCATGTGCCCCAGACCAGCGCCAGCATCAACACAAGGATCATGATGACCGAGATGGTCTCGGCCAGCCACAACGCCCTGCCGCGCAGCTGGCCGATCAGGATATCCATGCGGATATGGCCACCGTCGCGCTGAACATAGGCGATGCCCATAAAGGCGATCAGCGGCATCATCTGTTCGATCCAGTCGACGTATCCGGGCAATGGCGCGTTAAACAGATTGCGCCCGCCTACCGATACGACCGCGATCACCATCAGGCCAAACACGGCCAGGCCGCTGAGGAAGGCCATAAACCGTTCCAGCCGTAGCAGGGTCAGGTCAAGACGGCTGATAAGGCTGCCGTCTTCCAGAACCGACGAATGTCCGGCCATGGGTCAAATCCTTGATTTGGGGAAATAATATGCAAAGGCCGGGCGCGTTGACGCCCGGCCTGTTACCAGCGGTTAGTTCCGGGTGCTGGCCAATGTGGTCATCACCAGATCATACAGTTCCTGCGCAGGCAGGCCCTGTGCGGTCATGTCAGAAATCCAGGCCTCGCGGATCGGATCGGCGGCAGCGGCGCGGAACGCATCCAGTTCACTTTCCGAAATCTCAACCTTGGTCACGTCTTTTTCGACCAGAATGCTTTCCCATTTGGTCAGCAGCTCGCCGTAATTGGCCAGGTAATGGACAATCGATTCGTCAATCGAGCTGTCCAATGCGGCGCGGTTGGCATCGCTGAGGGTCTCATAGGCGTCGATATTAACCACAACCGGGCAATTCACCGTGCCGGGGTTCAGGTTGGCTGTCCACCAGTCGGCGCGATTTATCGTCCCATAGGACAGATGTGCGTGCGGTGCAAAGGCAACGGTGTCAACAACGCCGCTTTCCATCGCGTTATACGCCTCGGTCGCGGTGACGGATGTTGGCACGGCGCCAACGGCTGCAAAGGCTTTACCGATGCCGCCCGTGGCACGCACCCGCATGCCGTCCATCTTGGCCAGCGTGTCGCGTGGTTCACCCGTGCCGACGATGTTGTATTGCGGCATCGGCGAGGTCATCAGCAGCTTGGCATTCCAGCGCGCCAGATCGGCCTGCACAGCAGGGTGGGCATAGACAGCGTGGCTGACGGCCACTTCTTCTGCCAAAGTGTTCACACCCAGAAACGGCAGTTCCAGCACGGTGATGGTTGGGTTTTTGTCGCGGTGATACCCGGCACAGAACTGCGCCATCTCAAACGCGCCAATGGAAATCCCGTCGAGGTTTTCCTTGTTCTTGGACAGACCGCCATAGCTGACATTCATCGTGAAGTCGCCGTTGGTCTTTTCGCTGACCAGTTCAGCCAGCTTTTCAACATGCTCTGTAAAGGCGCGGCGCTTGCCCCACACCGATACATTCCATTCCAGCGCCGCGGCTTCGGATACAAAAGCAACGCTCACGGCGGCCGCAACGGCCCCGGTCAACATCTTGTTCATTAAGGTCTCTCCCATTCGTGCGGTCCGTGCATTGGCCCGCTTGGGGGTAAAGCTAGCGCGCGCGTCGCCCGCTGCCAAGTCCCTGACCGCGCCTGAAATTGCATCAAGGGCGACTCGGGGGGGCCGGTTTGGTCGCTAAACTTCTTCGCGCACGCAGCATCGGGCAGCGGGAAAGTCCAAAATGTCACACCACCTGATTGCCGCCAGCGCCCCCGGTCTGCCCATGGGGTGGGCCATTGACCACCCGGCACGGCGGGGGTGTTGACAGAAAATGCCTTGTTTCGAAACGATTTTTTCGGCTGGTGCGTCGAAAAATTTACAAATTACTGCAGTGCAGCGAAAACCATTTACAAGCAAATCGTTTCATTACGGTAAGTTATTCCCTTATTTTCACGCGCGTCTATGATCTGCCCGGGAAGACCACCAAAACCCAAACGAAACCCCAAAATTTGGTTTCGATCAGAATTCAGGCTATCCGTCCGCGACCCGGGCCGGATAAAAGCCAAACAGACACCGTCAGAGGGAGGAGCCTCAATATGACCGACACTGCTCAACCGGATAGCCCCGTTTACCCGCCATCAGCTGACGCCATTGCGCGCGCGCATGTGAATGAGGCCCAGTACACCGAGATGTACGCCGCGTCGGTCAGTGACCCGGATGCGTTCTGGGGCGAACACGGCAAGCGGATTGACTGGATCAAGCCCTATACCCAAGTGCAGGACGTCAATTTCAAGCTGGGCGAGGTCGCCATCAACTGGTTCGCCGATGGCACGCTGAATGTCAGCGCCAATTGTATTGACCGGCATCTGGCCACCCGTGGCGACCAGACCGCGATTATTTTTGAGCCCGACGATCCAAACGAGGCCGCCCAACACATCACCTATAAGGCGCTGCACACCAGCGTGTGCCGCATGGCCAACATTCTGGAATCGCTTGGCGTGCGCAAAGGCGACCGGGTGATCATCTATCTGCCGATGATCCCCGAGGCCGCCTATGCCATGCTGGCCTGTGCCCGCATCGGGGCCATCCATTCCATCGTCTTTGCCGGCTTTTCGTCCGACGCGCTGGCGTCACGGGTCAACGGATCGGATGCCAAGGTGGTGATCACCGCCGACCACGCCCCACGCGGGGGCCGGGCGACGCCGCTGAAATCCAACGTTGATGCGGCCTTGCTGCACTGTAAAGACAGCGTCAAATGTCTGGTGGTCAAACGCACCGGGGGCCAGACCACCTGGATCGACGGTCGCGATTTCGATTATAAGGAAATGGCGCTTGAGGCGGATGATTACAGCAAACCGGCTGAGATGAACGCCGAAGATCCGCTGTTTGTGCTGTATACCTCTGGATCAACTGGCCAGCCCAAAGGCGTGGTGCATACCACTGGTGGCTATCTGGTCTATGCGGCGATGACGCATGAGATCACGTTCGATTATCACGATGGCGATGTCTATTGGTGTACGGCGGATGTCGGCTGGGTCACCGGGCACAGCTATATCGTCTATGGCCCACTGGCCAATGGTGCGACCACGCTGATGTTTGAAGGCGTGCCGACCTATCCCGATGCCAGCCGGTTCTGGCAGGTTTGCGAAAAGCACAAGGTCACCCAGTTCTACACCGCGCCGACGGCTATTCGCGCGCTGATGGCGCATGGTGATGATCCGGTAAAGGGCTGTGATCTGTCGTCGCTGCGCCTGCTGGGCACCGTGGGCGAGCCGATCAATCCCGAGGCGTGGAATTGGTACAATGACGTGATCGGCGGCGGGCGCTGCCCGATTGTCGATACGTGGTGGCAGACCGAAACCGGTGGCCATCTGCTGACCCCCCTGCCCGGCGCGCATGCGACAAAACCCGGCTCGGCGATGAAACCGTTCTTTGGCGTGCAGCCGGTCATTCTGGATCCGCAATCGGGCGAAGAAATTCACGGCAACCCAGCCGAGGGCGTGTTGTGCATCAAAGCCAGCTGGCCGGGCCAGATGCGCAGCGTCTGGGGGGATCATGATCGGTTCGAAAAGACCTATTTCTCGGATTACAAAGGCTATTACTTTTCCGGTGATGGCTGCAAACGCGATGCGGACGGTGATTACTGGATCACCGGTCGGGTTGACGATGTGATCAACGTATCAGGCCACCGGATGGGCACAGCCGAGGTCGAAAGCGCGCTGGTGGCGCATGCCAAAGTGGCCGAGGCCGCGGTGGTTGGCTATCCGCATCCGATCAAGGGCCAGGGCATCTATTGCTATGTCACCCTGATGAACAGCGAATCCCCCAGTGACGAGCTGGTCAAAGAGCTGCGGATGTGGGTGCGCAATGAAATCGGCCCGATCGCCAGCCCGGATGTGATCCAATGGGCGCCGGGCCTGCCAAAAACCCGCTCTGGCAAGATCATGCGCCGCATTTTGCGCAAAATCGCCGAAAACGATTATGGCGCCTTGGGAGATACATCAACGCTGGCCGATCCGTCGGTGGTGGATGACCTGATCGCCAATCGCAAAGGGTGAACGCAATGACAAACGCGGAAAAACCTGCCGTTCTGATCCTTCTCGGCCCTCCGGGCGCCGGGAAGGGCACACAGGCACGGATGTTGCAGGAAAAATTCGGGCTGGTGCAGCTCAGCACCGGCGATCTGCTGCGCGCCGCTGTGGCTGCGGGAACCGAGGCCGGTCAGGCCGCCAAGGCCGTGATGGAGGCCGGCGATCTGGTCAGCGACGAGATCGTCATCGCCATCCTGCGCGACCGTCTGGGCGACGCTGATTGCGCACAGGGCGTGATCCTTGACGGGTTTCCGCGCACCTCGGTGCAGGCCCAAGCGCTGGACACGCTGCTGGGTGAGATCGGGCAAAAGATCAACGCCGCCATCAGCCTCGAGGTCGATGACAGCGCCATGGTCACCCGGATTTCCGGGCGGTTCACCTGCGGGGGATGTGGCGAGGGCTATCACGACACGTTCAAGCCCCCTGCCGTGGCAGGAACCTGTGACAAATGCGGCAACACCGATATGAAACGGCGCGCCGATGACAATGCCGAAACCGTTGCCAGCCGACTAACCGCGTATCACGCACAAACCGCGCCGTTGATCACCTATTACCGTGACCGGGGCGTGTTGAAACCGGTGGATGCGATGGGCGACATCGACGCAATCGCCGCGGATTTGGCCGCAATCACCGACAACCTGCGCGGCTGATCCCTCAATCGGGGATCAGGGCCCCGTAGTTATGGACAATTGGCGCGCGCCGTGGCACCCCGACGGTCAGACTTTTAGGCGCGCGCGATATGTCCGAACACACCATCCTTCCCGGCCCTGATACGGCCCGTGCCTATCGCGATGCGTTGGGCTGTTTCGGCACGGGTGTCACCGTGGTGACAACCCAAACCGCAACCGGCCCGCTGGCGATCACCGCCAATTCCTTTGCCTCGGTCTCGCTGGATCCGGCGCTGGTGCTGTGGTGCCCGGCCAAGGCGTCGCCGCGCCACGACGCGTTTATCACGGCCGAGCGCTATATCTTTCATGTGATGTCTGAGGACCAGCAACCGCTGGCCACGCATTTCGCCCAAACCGGCACTGACTTCACCGGGATCGACTGGCAACCGGATGCAACGGGCACCCCTGTCCTGCCCGGCTGTCTGGCCCGGTTCGCCTGCACCCGCTGGGACGTGCATGATGGCGGCGATCATTCGATCATAATCGGCCAGGTCCAACAAGCAACATACCGCGCGGGGTCTGGCCTGATGTTCAAACGCGGCCAATATGGCGGCTTTGCCGGTCTGGACTAACGCTCAGCCCCTATTCCCCCCCCTGTGATGCTCCTATGTTTGTCAAGCCGTGCGTTTTGCGTCGTTGGGCACGCAAAGGTGGTGATAGATTTCGCGGACGATATAGCGTTTCAGGCAGCGAATGATCTCGCGCTTGCTTTTGCCTTGAGCGGTGCGTTTGATAACGTAGCTTCGTGTGGCTTCATGATCCCGCATTCGGGTGATGGCGATAAGGTAGAGGGCGGCATTGGCTTGTCGGTTGCCACCACGGTTCAGACGCATTCGGTTGGTTTTCGACTGCTTCCTGACATCCGATCAACACTATTGTGATTTAATCAGGATTTCCACGTTTCCCAATGCTGTGGATTGGATTTCGTCGTCGGCCATGTCTTAGTGTAAACAACGGCTTGGTCGCCAAGGTGCCCCCTGTGTCAGGCAAGTTGTCCGCCTCTCTACTTTTCTCTATTTCTCAGGTGGGCGGGATAGGACGATGATATGGGATATTCACCGGAACGCAGGGCAGCTGTGC
>JBLINN010000173.1:0-9037 GCA_047639325.1 Paracoccaceae bacterium
TTGCCTGCAATGGTGATTTGCCCGCCATATCTCATCCTCCAAATCAGATACCGAAACA
This sequence comes from Paracoccaceae bacterium, assembly GCA_047639325.1. GTDB lineage: Bacteria > Pseudomonadota > Alphaproteobacteria > Rhodobacterales > Rhodobacteraceae > NVQY01. The sequence goes on from JBLINN010000173.1 coordinate 59, forward strand.
GAATCACACCCGACAATCGTTGGCCAGCCAAAACCAACCCGCTTAGTTCGCAAACACGTCTAGGACCTCAGATATTTGCCAGCTTCCTTGCGGGCAAAGGGTTTCATCGCCTCGCCATGTTGATCCAGAAAGGCACGCACGCGAGGGGCGTCGTGTTTGCTAAGGTCGCGCAGCCACCACGCGATGGCTTTTTGGATGAACCAGTTGCGGTCTGGCACATATTCCGCAGCCCAGCCCAATATCCGGTCGCGGTTGATCAACTCGTCCGGCTTGGGGTGGTTCTGTTTGGTCCAGGGCAGGGTGGCCACCAGTGCTGCGCGCCGTGTCCACATGTGGTCAGACTTGGTCCAGGCTTCGACATCATTCAGCCGTGTTGGGTCGGCCACCAGACGTTTCTGCGCCGCCATGCAGGCGTGATCGGCAATTGCCCAACTGTCGAAATCCACCAGCCAGCTTTGGATCAGCGTCCAGACCGCGTCATCGGGGCGAATCCGGGCTTGTGTTAACAATTTGGTGGCGGCCAGGCGGGCCTCGAATATGTCGGTGGCCCATAATTCTTCGGCCAGATGCACCCGTTGGGCGACGTCCAGGTCTTGCCGCCACTGCTTGGTCAGATCGTTGGTGATTGGGTTGGGCACGCCCAGATAGGCGCGTTTTACCTTGTGGTAGGCGGCCATGCCTTTGGCGCGCTCGGGGTCGGCATGGGCGATGATTTGGTCAAGATAGGGGGTCAGCATTTGCGGCTCCTGAGTCGGGTGCAGCATATGGATGGGTTTTCCATGTTCAAGGGGGCTGTTAAGACAAGTGGAAATGGGGACAGGAGGGCGCGATGCACTTTCTCAAAGGGATCGAAAAATCGGCCAAGCGGCTGGTGCCGGATAGCTGGCGCAAATATTTCCGCGCTTCAAAATACGAGCTGTTGATGCAGCGGTTGGCGCCGGTGGATCTGATCGTGCATGTGGGGGCGCATTGGGCCGAGGATGCAGCGTTTTACGAGGCGTGTGGCGCCCAGACTGTGCTGTGGATCGAGGCCGATCCGGATACATATACCAAGCTGACGCAAGTGCTGGCGGCGCGCAATTCCGGCACCCGGCATCTGACAGAATGTGCACTGGTGTCGGCCAGCGATGGTACGGCGCTAAGCTTTCACCGGTTCAACGGCGATGGATCGTCCAGTTCAGTGTATACGGCCACAGACACGATGCGCGAACGCTTTCCCCATGTCGGTGAAAGCGGTGAAGTTCTGGAAATGACGACGCGCACCCTGGACGAAATCCTGTCGCGTCACGGGGTGGATGTGGCGGCGGCGCAGCGGTCGATGCTGGTGGTGGATGTGCAGGGGCATGAAATGGCAGTGTTGCAGGGGTTGGGCGACGGGTTGGCGGCGTTTGCGATGTGCAAATGCGAGGTCAGCCGGGTGCCAATGTACGAAGGTGGCGCGATGTTTGGCGATATCGACGCGCATATGAAGGCGCAGGGATTCCGTTTGGCCTCGCACCGCTATGTGCAAGTGCCCCGGCATGGGGATGTGCTGTATCTGCGGGACTAGATCGCTTTCTTTCAAAGAAAGCGGGTCGGAATTTTCGAAAAATTCCGGATCACAGGGCGGGGATGGTGCCCGGAATCCCGGTTGGTTTGCCATCCAGTGACGCGGTGTTGCGATCCGCCCAATAGGCACGCAATTCAGCGTCGGATTTGTCGTCGACCCATTTCGGCATCGTGTCACGCTCTTGCACATAGTCCATGAAGGGCACCGCATAGCCGCAAGAGGTTTGCACCATGTCCACCGACATATCAAACACCTGCCGTGCGCTGCGATGGGGTGGGAAATGCGCCGTCATCGCGTCCCAATCGGCATCGCCTTCGTGAATGGCCCGCGCCGTGCCAAAAGCGCGCAGGATCAACGGGCGTTTGGTGAAGGAACACCACATCAGCGTCATACGCGGATGTTCCAATAGATGCCCGGCGGTTTCATTGCCGCTGCCGGTGATGTTCAGCCAGATAATCCGGTTGTCCCCCAGCACCCGCAACGAATCCATCCCCTTGGGCGAGGTGTTCACCCGCCCGTCCGGGGCGGCTGTGGCGCAAAAGAACATGTGTTGGTCTTCGATGAACTTGTGGTGTGCGTCCTCGATCCGCTCAAACTGTTTGGCCATGACTTATTCCACCGTCACTGATTTCGCCAGATTGCGCGGCTGGTCCACGTCCGTGCCCTTGGCCACTGCCGTGTGATAGGCCAGCAGTTGAGCCGGGATCGCATAGAGGATTGGGGTCAGAATATCGGCCACCCGTGGCATCCGGATGGTTGACCAGACGCCATCGCTGGCCTCGGCAATGCCACTTTCGTCCGAGATCAGAACCACCTTGCCCTCGCGCGCCATCACTTCTTGCATGTTGGATACCGTCTTGCCGAACAGCGCGTCACGTGGCGCCATTACCACCACTGGCATCTGCTTGTCGATCAGCGCAATGGGGCCGTGTTTAAGTTCACCTGATGCATAAGCTTCGGCATGTATATAGCTGATTTCTTTTAGTTTCAACGCACCTTCCAGCGCCAGTGGATACATCAAGCCGCGCCCCAGAAATAACACATCATGCGCCTCGGCCAGTTGCTTGCCGGTGCGGCGGATATCGTCATTCAACTCCAGCGCCGCGTTCAGAACCGACGGCAAACCGCGCAAGGCCGCCATGTGATCGGCCAGCGTGTTCGCATCCAGCGTCCCACGATCCGCCGCTGCCTTTAGCGCCAGCATCAACAACACGCTTAACTGGCAGGTGAACGCCTTGGTTGACGCCACCCCCACCTCGATCCCCGCATGGATCGGCAGGGTCAGATCGCTTTCCCGCGCGATCGAGCTTTCGGCGACATTTGTTACCGAAACGATTCTGTCGGCCTTGCCCTGACAATAGCGCAGCGCGGCCAGCGTATCGGCGGTCTCGCCCGACTGGCTGACAAACAGCGCCACGGTGCCATCAGTCACCGGCGGCTCGCGATAGCGGAATTCAGAGGCGATATCGACCTCGACCGGCAGGCGGGCCAGTTGTTCGAACCAGTATTTCGCGGTCAGACAGGCGTAATAGGCAGTGCCGCAGGCCACCATGGTCAGCCGCTGAACCTGCGAAAAATCCAACCCCTCGCCGGGCAACAGAACGGTATTTCCTCCGGCAGGTAAATAGGCGTTGATCGCTTCGGCAATCACGCGCGGTTGTTCGGCGATTTCCTTGGCCATGAAATGCTTGTGCCCGGCCTTGTCGACACGGGTGCTGTCAATTTCCACCACGCGCATCGCCCGGTTGGCCAACTGCCCGGCGGCATCGCGGATTTCGACGCCAGCGCGGGTGACAATCGCCCGATCGCCTTCTTCCAGATAGGTGATCTGGTCTGTCAGCAGGGTCAGCGCGATGGCGTCGCTGCCGACATACATCTCGCCATCCCCATGGCCGATGGCCAGCGGTGACCCTTTGCGCGCGGCGACAATCAGATCCTCGTGACCGTCAAACAGAAAGGCCAAGGCAAACGCGCCTTCCAGCCGGTCCAGCGCACGAAAAGCGGCGTCAACCGGGCTGTCGCCAGCCTGCATGTAATGCTCGGTCAGCAGGGCGATGGTTTCGGTGTCGGTCTCGGTCTGGAAATCAACACCATACCCGGCCAGTTCGGCGCGCAGATCGCGGTAATTTTCGATGATCCCGTTGTGCACAACGGCCACCGGTCCGGCGCGATGCGGGTGGGCGTTGATGACAGTCGGCCCGCCATGGGTTGCCCAACGGGTATGGCCGATGCCGGACTTGCCCAGCAGGGGCTCGTGCATCAGCAGATCGTTGAGGTTCACCAGCTTGCCAACCGCGCGCCGCCGGTCCAGAACACCATCGTTTACGGTGGCAATTCCGGCGCTGTCATAGCCGCGATATTCCAGCCGTTTCAGCGCCTCTACCAGAATGGGCGCAACTTCATGAGTCCCGAGGACCCCAACAATACCACACATTATACCGCACCTTTATCCCGTTTGGCCTTTTTCTCCTTTAACAAATCGAACAATTTACGCGCCCGCCCCGGTTTGGTCTCTTGGGGCGCCCGCGACATCGCCAAAGCATCATCCGGAACGTCCTGGGTGATCACCGACCCGGACGCGGTCAAGGCGCCAGCCCCCACTGACACCGGCGCAATCAGCATGGTGTTGGACCCGATAAAGGCCCCCGCGCCAATCTCTGTATGATGCTTCATCACCCCGTCGTAATTGCAGGTAATTGTGCCCGCGCCGATATTGGCCTTGGCCCCAACAGTGGCATCGCCAATGTAACTGAGATGGTTGATTTTGGCGCCGGCGGCCACTTGGGCATTCTTCACCTCGACAAAATTGCCAACCCGCACGTCTTCGGCCAGCTCCGCGCCGGGGCGCAGGCGGGCATAGGGGCCAACAATTGACCCACGGCTGACGTGACAGCCTTCAAGATGCGAAAACGCCCGGATCAGCGCGCCGGATTCCACTGTCACCCCGGGGCCAAATACCACGTTGGGTTCAATCACCGTATCGCGGCCAATCACCGTGTCATGCGCCAGATAGACCGTGTCCGGGGCCATCAAGGTCACGCCCAAATCTAGCAGTTCGGCCCGGGCGCGCGCCTGAAACACTGCATCCGCCGCCGCCAGATCGGTGCGGGAATTGATGCCCAGCGTTTCAGCCTCGTCACAACTGACGGCGGTCACTCGCAACCCCCGGGCGCGGGCCAGTTCAACGATATCCGTCAGGTAATATTCGCCCAAGGCGTTTTCATTGCCGACCCCGGCCACCAGATCGAACAACAGCGCCGCGTCACAGGCCATCAGGCCGCTGTTGCAGAAATCAATCGCGCGCTGGCCTTCGGTGGCGTCCTTGAACTCAACAATGCGCTCCAGCATGTCGCCGTTCATCACCAACCGGCCATAGCGCGCCGGATCGGCAGCGTGAAAGCCAAGGATCACCAGATCAGAGCGCCCGCGCGCCGCCAGCATGCGTTGCAGGGTTTCGGGCTGCAAAAACGGCGTGTCAGCGTACAGCACCACCACATCGCCGCCAAACCCATCCAGCGTATCGCGCGCTTGGGCCACCGCATGCGCGGTGCCCAGCTGTTCTGTTTGCTGAACAACCTCGGCCGTCTCATCCACTTCGTGCGCCGCCTTGGCCACGGCGTCACCGCCATGCCCGGCGACAATCACTGTGCGCGCCGGGTCCAGCGCGGCCCCGGTTCGCATCGCATGCGCCAGCATCGGGGCATGGGCGATGGGGTGCAAAACCTTGGGAAGATCGGAGTTCATCCGTGTGCCTTTGCCTGCGGCCAGGATGACGAGGGCTGTGCTCATATTGAAATCTCTTTGTATTTTATCTCTGCCCGTTTTATCCGCTGGGGGCGGTGGCGCAAGCGTTAGCGCGATCAAACAAGGTTGCGGGTTGCAACAAGTGATGGCGGAAATGCGCCGAAAGGGGCCAGGATGCGGACGGTTATTTTTGATCTGGACGGCACGCTTGCCGATACGTCGGGCGATTTGCTGGCGGCGGCCAATGCGTGTTTTCGGCAGATGGGGCATGGCGATGTGCTGGTGCCGGGGCAGGACTCGGGCATCGCGCTGCGCGGCGGCAAAATGATGCTGCGCCGCGGGTTGGAGCGGCTAGAGCGGTTTGATGCAGATGTAGTCGAGCAATATTATCCGGTGCTGCTGGAGGCTTACGCCGAGGCAATTGATTTGCATACTTTCCTTTACCCCGGCGCAATGGACGCGGTTGAGGCGCTGAAACTGCAAGGCTATGGCGTGGGGATTTGCACCAACAAGCCGCAAGCGCTGGCGGAATTACTGTTGTCCCGGTTGGGGATACGGGATGCTTTTGCCTCGATGATCGGGGCTGACACACTGTCGGTGCGCAAACCCGACCCGGAACCGCTGCGCGAGGCGGCGCGACGGGCGGGGGGCGATCCGGCGCATTGTGTGTTGATTGGCGATTCAGATACCGACCGCAATACAGCGCGCGCCGCCGGGGTGCCGTCGGTATTGGTGACATTTGGGCCATCCGGCGCGGATATGGCGGCGCTGGAGCCCGAGGCGTTGTTGGATGATTTTGCGGATTTGCCCAGTTTAGTGCCTCAGTTGATCGGCTGAAACAGCAGTTCTGTCAGGGCGCTGAGCGGCGTTGTGGCCAGATTGGCCAGCGCGGTTTCAATCGCCTCGGCGCGGGATTTCCCCAGAACCGGATCGGCCAGCGCGTGATATTTGTCGCGCAGCTCGGCATCGCTGGGCGGATCGGTGTGGGCCCAGGCGGGGGACATATAGTCGCCCTCGGCGCGTGTGCCATCTTTCAGCACCAACGTGACCTTGGCCAGCCGTGCGGCTGGGAAATTGTCATTGGCATAATCTGATTCCGCCATCACCAACCCTTCGGACAGGCGCAGGATTTCGGGGTCTTTCAGCGACGGGCCATCCAGATCCTGCGGTGTGATCGTTCCGCGCACCAATGCGACGGCGCAGGGGAAAGAAGTGGAATATTGCGCCTGTTCCGTGGTGGTGGGGCGGCTGGTGGCAAGGCAGACGGATTCGTGGAAGGTTGTGACCTCGATATGATCCACCTGATGGGCGGTCAGATCATGGGCGCGGGCCAAAGCCAGTACGCCCGCGACCGGGGCCAGCGCCCAGTGACAGACCGGATACGCCTTGAACGATTGTTTCAGGATGCGCCAGTCTTGGCCCAGATCAGTCCAGTAGTCTGGGGCGTCCTCTACCGTGATCGCTGGCGCGCCGGTAAAGCCTTTGGCGGCCATCTGCACCGCACTGACCCCGGTCATCGACCCCCAGCCAGAGCCGTCTTTTAGCATGGTGGGAAAGTCGATACAGCGCATCATCTGGCTGCGTGGTGCGTAATATTCGGCAATGCCCATAGCGTGGCGCGTCTGGTCACGGCTTAGCCCCATCAACCGGGCGCCTGCGGCGGCGGCGGTCACAGCGCCCCAACTGCCCGAGGTGTGATAATCAGGCACCGTGCCATGCTGCGCCTCGGCCGCGCGGGCGCCAAATTCATAGCCCATTGCAATAGTGGTCAGAAAGTCGCGGCCATCGGTGCCCGCCTGATGCGCCAGCGCCAAGGCGGCGGGGAACAGGGGGCAGCCGATATGGCCTTTGGCGGGAAAATAGGTGTCATGCCCATCCAGCGCGTCAATGGTCATCGCCCCGGCCAGCGCCACGCCTGCCGGGCTGGCGGTGCGGGCGTCAAACAACATTGGCGCGCTGCCGCCATAGATTTCGGGGGTGATGTCGCGGATGATTTGGCCCAGCTTTGTGTGATGCGCGCCTGCTGCGATGCCGATCAGGTCCAGCAGGCAGCGTTTGGTCTGGTGTTTCACGTCGCTGGGCAGGTCGGCCCAGGTCAGTCTGTGGATCAGGTCAAGCGGTGTCATGAGGGCAGGGTAAGGCGGGGTTGCGGCGATTCTGTTCTGTTTGCGACGTTGAGGAGGGTGCGCTGAAAGCACACCCTACGGCGTTGCGATGGCGGTGTTGAAGGGATTGACGGCCCTGCGACGAGGTCCCACAAACGGGGGATGAGCGAGAATTTTACCGGCAGTTTCACCCAGCAAGAGCCGATCCCGGAAGAGGGGATTGCGGCGGCGCTGGAGGTGCTGCGGCATGGGCGATTGCATCGCTATAATCTTTCGGGGGACGAAGCGGGGGAAACCGCGCTGTTAGAGCAGGAGTTTGCTGCGCAGGTGGGGGCGAAATACTGCCTTGCGGTTGCCTCGGGAGGGTATGCTATGGCAACCGCCCTGCGCGCCGCTGGCGTGGCACCGGGCGTGTCCGTGTTGTCAAATGCGTTTACACTTGCCCCGGTGCCTGGGGCGATCGCATCAGTTGGGGCGGTGCCGGTGTTTGTTGGGGTGACGGAGGCGCTGACCATTGATCTGGATGATCTGGCGGCCAAAGTCGGGCAGGCGCGGGTGTTATTGCTGAGCCATATGCGCGGGCATATCTGCGACATGGACCGGCTGATGGCGATTTGTGATGCGGCCGGGGTTATAGTGATCGAGGATTGCGCCCACACGATGGGGGCCAGCTGGAACGGGGTGCCATCGGGACGGCATGGGGTGATCGGCTGTTATTCCACACAGACTTACAAGCACGTCAATTCCGGCGAGGGCGGGCTGTTGATCACCGATGATGCGGACCTGGCCGCCAAGGCGGTGATGCTGTCGGGGTCTTATATGTTGTATGGTCACAATGGCGCGGTGCCGGGGCCAGAGGTGTTTGAGCGGATAAAGTATCAGACGCCCAATATTTCCGGTCGCATGGATAATCTGCGCGCGGCGATCCTGCGCCCGCAATTGCGTGATCTGGATGTGCAGGTGGCACGCTGGAATGACCGGTATCGGGTGCTGCAAGACGGGTTGTGCGACACGCCGGGGTTGGGGGTGATCGACCGGCCTGAGGCCGAGCATTACGTGGGCTCGTCCATTCAGTTTCTGTTACTGGACTGGTCCGCCGATCACGTGCGTGCGGTGATTGCGCGCTGTGCGGCGCGTGGGGTTGAATTGAAATGGTTTGGGGCGCCAGAGCCCACTGGATTTACCTCAAAATACGACCAATGGCGTTATGCCGATGCGCCTATGATGCCAAAAAGTGACCGGATATTGGCCGGGATATTTGATATGCGGGTGCCGCTGACCTTTTCGCTGGACGATTGCGCGCTGATTGCCCGAATCATCCGGGCCGAGGTTGGGGCAGTGTTTCAGGGCACCTAGGCGAAGACCAAACAGGTCAGCAATGGTGCGGCATTATTTCGCGTCCGAAACAATCGCCGAATTTTCCTCCTGTGTTTTAGCGGTTTGTTCATCTTTTTTCTAGCCCGAATTATTCACCAGACTCGGGTTATTTCCACCTGGCGCGCTGGATTGGCCGGGTTGACGGCGGCGTTTTGAGCAGAGGTTTCGATGTGCGTTGAAGGTTGATATCTGGGGGCTTTCGTG
>JBLINN010000174.1:0-8997 GCA_047639325.1 Paracoccaceae bacterium
TGTTTGAGATCCTTGAAGAAAGCGTCGAGACAACAGCGATGCTGTTCACCGTGCTGATCGGCGCGATCCTGTTTGCCAACTTTATCAACTACACCGATTTCCCGCAGGCATTGCTTGGGTTTGCGCAGCAATTTTCCGACACGCCGTGGTTGGTGATTGTTGCCCTGTTGGCGATCTATATCGCCCTTGGCTGTGTGTTTGAGAGCCTGTCGATGATCCTGCTGACCGTGCCGATCTTTTTCCCGCTGGTCCGTGATCTTGGCTATGATCCGATCTGGTTTGGCATCGTGGTGGTTGTGGTGACGGAAATCAGCCTGATCACCCCGCCCGTGGGGCTGAACGTGTTTGTGCTGCGTGGCGTTTTGCCGGATGTGTCCACCGGCACGATTTTCAAGGGCGTCACCCCGTTCTGGGTGGCCGATATCTTCCGGTTGGCGTTGATTGTGCTGGTGCCGTGGCTGTCGCTGTGGCTGCCGTCTTTCGTGGTCTAGGCGATGTCAGTCGCTGAGCGAGAACGACACCCGTCCCAGCCCCGACATCTCTGCCGTGACCTTGCGCACACCCGGGTCCAGCGTGATCATCGGGATGTGGGTGCCGCACATCACCACCATGCCCGGTTCGGGGCGCAGCCCGCGCTTGGCAAGGTGGTTGATCAGCCATTGCACCGCCTCAACCGGGTCTTGCGGCGCGGTGCCGGTGGTGTCGGCTGCGGTGTCGCCGTCCACGGCCATCACCACCCGCAGGCTGTCCAGAGCAAGCGCGTCGGGCGCGAGACTATCGTCGCCCAGCACCACACCGGCATTCATCACATTCAGCGCAATCGCTTGCGGCAGTTGCATCTGTGGCAGGGCAATGCCGCGCTGATCAATCAGCTCAAAACTGGCATGGAACCGGTCAATGGCAGCGCGGGCAGTGTCCAGATCCACCGGGGTGGTCAGATCGCCGACATGCGGGCCCAGGATGGCCGCCAATTCGACCTCAACCGTGACGCCGACAAAACCGGATCGTGGCAGCGTCACGCCATTGCGGTAAATCTCGTCCGTGAATACCCGGGCCGAGGCCGGTTGGGTCACGCCGAAATGCGCCATCTGCGGCTTGCCATTGACGGCCAGCTTATAGCCGCCGATGCCGCCACAACTGGGCGCGACCGCCGCGACATAGGCGTCCTGCAGGGCATAGGCGAGGCCAAAATCGTCGATTTCCGGCAATGCAATTGTCTTCACAGCGGCGCGCGTGGCTGCCGCACCTTTCGCCCAATCCGCAAGGTTTTTACCCATCACCGCTCTCCCTGTTTCTATGCAGGGCAATCTGGCAAGGTCGACACCCGAACGCCAGCTACAAATCACCTTTGGGGGACCCAAAATGGCCGATAACGACAAACCCGCGGGCCCATTGCGGTCACGCATCACCACCCAAGGGTTGGACCGGGTGCCGCACCGCGCCTTTATGCGGGGGCAGGGGCTGGATGATGACGCCATCGCCCGGCCGATGATCGCGGTCATGACCACCAGCGGCGAGACATCCCCCTGCAACATGAACCTGGCCGATCAGGCCCGCCACGCCTATCGCGGTGTGCAAGAGGCGGGCGGCACGCCGCGCGAATCCACCACAATCTCGGTCTCGGACGGGCTGAGCATGAACCATCAGGGGATGAAATGCTCGCTGATCTCGCGCGAGGTGATCGCGGATTCAGTTGAGCTGGTGATGCGCGGACATGCCTATGACGGGCTGGTCGCCTATGGCGGCTGCGACAAGAACCTGCCCGCGATGATCATGGCGATGGTGCGGATGAACGCGCCGTCGGTGTTTGTGTTTGGCGGGTCGACCCTGCCGGGCACGTTCCGGGGCAAGACCGTGTCGATTCTGGACGCCTATGAGGGCGCAGGTGCGGTGATGACCGGCGACATGGAGCAATCCGAACTGGACGAACTGGAGCGCGCGGCGATGCCGGTGGTTGGTGCCTGCCCGGGGCAGTTCACCGCCAACACCATGGGGATGGTGTCCGAGGTTCTGGGCATCGCGCCGCTGGGGTCCGCATTGGTGCCGGCCGTCTATTCCGAACGCGACGCGATTGGCCGGCGGGCGGGGCATCTGGTGATGGAGATCCTGAACCGGGGGGGGCCATTGCCGCGCGATCTGGTGACCCGCGAAAGTCTGGAAAACGCCTGTGCCATCGTTGCGGCCACCGGCGGGTCAACCAATGCAGGCATGCATATCTCGGCCATCGCACACGAGGCTGGTATTCGCTTTACCATGGATGATGTCGGCGCGGTGTTTGAACGCACGCCGCTGATCGGCAATCTGCGCCCGGGCGGGACATTTTACGCGCTGGATGTGCACCGGTTGGGCGGCGTGGCGATGATCGTCAAGGAGTTGATCGCCAGCGGCCACATGCACGGTCACACGCCAACGCTGACCGGTGAGACGCTGGAACAGGCGGTGCGCAATGCGCCTGCGCCCGACGGCGAGGTGATCCGCCCGGTGGCCAAGGCGATCGACACCACCGGTGGGGTGATTGTGATCAAGGGCAATCTTGCGCCCGAAGGTGCCTTCATCAAGGTGGCCGGGCTAAAGTCGCGGGTGCACGAAGGTCCGGCGCGGGTGTTTGAATGTGAAGAGGATTGCATGAAGGTGATCCGCCAGCGTGGCTACGCCGAGGGCGACGTGATCATCATCCGCAACGAAGGCCCGCGCGGCGGACCGGGGATGCGGGAAATGCTGGGGCCAACGGCGGTGATCTATGGCCAGGGGATGGGCGAAAAGGTGGCGCTGGTCACCGATGGCCGGTTCTCGGGCGCGACCCGGGGCATGTGTATCGGGTACCTTTCCCCCGAGGCCGGCGTTGGCGGGCCGCTGGCGCTGGTGCGCAATGGCGACCGTATTCGCATTGATGCCTCCGAAGGGGCGCGGGCGATTGATCTGTTGGTTGACGAGGCAGAGCTGGCGCAGCGTCGTGATGCCCTGACCAAGGCCGCGCCACGACGCCTGTCCGGGGTGCTGGAAAAATATGCCGCGCAGGTGGGCAGCGCCTATCTGGGGGCGGTCACCCATTCCGGTGCCGTTGAGTGGCCAATGGACGAGCTGCCCGATGAATAAGCCACGCATCGGATTTATCGGCACTGGCCTGATGGGCCTGCCCATGGCGCTGCGTCTGATCGGGGCAGGCTATCGGGTGACGGTGTGGAACCGCTCGACCGACAAAGCAGCGCCTGCAGTTGCGGCAGGGGCGCAACTGGCGGCAAGCCCGGCAGAGCTGGCGCGCGGCTGCGATGTGGTGATGTGCTGCCTGACCAACGCAGACGCGGTCGAGGCGGTGGTGTTTGGCCCGGACGGGGTGGCTTCAGTATCAGATGCCACACTGTTGGTCGACTTTTCGTCGATGGACCCGGAGCTGACCCGCGCCTTTGGCACCCGCCTGCGCGCGGCCAACGCGATGGGCTGGGTTGACGCGCCGGTGTCTGGCGGCACACCTGCGGCCAGCTCTGGCGCGTTAACCATCATGGCGGGCGGCACCGACGCAGATTTTGCCACCGCCGCCCCGCTGATGCAGCCACTGGCGCAGCGGGTGACCCATATGGGGCCTGCGGGGGCCGGGCAGATGACCAAGCTGGTCAATCAGATCATTTCGGGCGGGACCATGGCGCTGGTGGCCGAGGCGGTGCATTTCGCCAAACGCACCGGGGTTGATGCCACCCGGCTGGCCGAGGCATTGGCGGGCGGGTTTGCCGATTCCAAACCGTTCCAGCTGCTTGCCCCGCGTATGGCTGCCGAGGCGTTTGACGACCCGTTGGGGACTGTTGCGATGATGTTGAAGGATCTGGATACGGTGGCGGCTGTGGGGGATGGGCGCGCCGACTTGCCTGCGACCTCCAACGCTCGCGCCCTGATGCGCCGCGCGGTTGAGATGGGCCATGGTGAAGACGACATTTCAACCATCGTTCTGGCGCTGGGGCAATCAGAATGACCGGTGCGCGGCCGATCATCGGCATGATCGTCCCACCGGCGGATGGCGCGGTGCCGCCGGAACCGCCGGTGCTGTACCCAGAGCTTGATTTTCGCGCCCGCGGGATGGCGCTGCCCAGATTGACGCCCGAAGGCTATGATTCCGTGATCGGGCACGCGGCTGAACTTGCCAAGGATTTGCAGGCCGAAGGGGCGGTGGCGATCTCGCTGATGGGCACGTCGCTTAGCTTTTATCGCGGACCTTCTGGTAACACGCAGGTGCTGGAGGCAATGCGCGCCGCGACCGGCCTGCCGGTGACGACGATGACCGATTCCGTGCTGGATGCGCTACGGGCGCTGAACGTCACCCGGCTGGCGGTTGGCACTGCCTATACCGATCCGGTGAACCGGGCGTTGCGTGACTATCTGACAGCGGCGGGGTTCGAGATTTTGGGGTTAGAGGCGATGCACCTGACCGAGGTTCACGACATCCATGCCGTGGGCGACGCCGAGCTGATGGCGCTGGGCACGCGGGCCGTCAAGGCCGCCCCACAGGCCGAGGCGCTGTTTATTTCCTGCGGCGGCTTGCGCACGCTGTCGGTGATTGTGCCACTGGAAGAACAGCTGGGTCTGCCGGTTATCAGCAGCGCCACCGCAGGTGCGTGGGGCGCGGCAAGGCTGATAGGCCACAGCGGGCGGGCCGACGGGTATGGCCAGCTTTTTGCGCTGTAGGGCGCAGGGCCAACCCGGTAAAACCGCGCCCTAAAAGGTGTCGCGGGTACAGTTGGTCACAGGGAGCGGCGCCAAACCACGGTGGTGCTGGCGTGTCGAACCCGCTAGACTTTGCGGGATAGCAAGCACCTTACCCCTTCTGGTTTTCTCTGATCTCGACGGCACGTTGCTAGACCACCGGGATTACAGCTGGACTGCGGCTCAGCCCGGTCTGAGCGCCCTGAAACAGCACAAAGCCGGGTTGGTTCTGGCCAGCAGTAAGACGGCGGCGGAATTGCAGCGCCTTCGGGCCGATATTGGGTTTCTGGACTGGCCCGCCATCGTGGAAAACGGCGCGGGTATATTGTGGCCCGACCAAGACGTTCAAAGCGACGATGCCGATTATCAACGCCTTCGGGCGATCCTTGCGTCGCTGCCCAAAGGCTTTGTAGGCTTCGGCGATATGACAGCGCAGGACGTGGCGGACAAAACCGGGCTGTCGCCAGATCAAGCCGTCCTTGCGCGCCGCAGATGTTATAGCGAACCCGGGCTTTGGACCGGAACCGAGGATGCACTTGCCGGTTTTCTGGACGCAGCCCAGGCACAGGGTGTTCACGCCCGCCGGGGGGGGCGGTTTCTGACGCTGTCCTTTGGCCGGACCAAGGCGGATGCGATGGCCGACGTTGTCGCTAGGTTAAAACCGCTGAAAACGGTGGCACTTGGGGATGCGCCCAACGACATTGAAATGATCGAAGCGGCGGATTTTGGGGTTATCGTGGCAAACCCGGCCGCGCCCCGGCTTGCGCCCTTGTGTTCAGAGGCCCAAGGCCGGACTCTGCGTTCGGAACTGGAAGGCCCATCAGGCTGGGCCGCCGCAATTCTGACGCTGCTTGCGCAACTAAAAGTAACTGAAGGCACCCCCTTACATGGCTGATTTTCATCAAAACGGAAATACCACCACGCTGCACAACCTGCGAAGCCGGCCAAAGGGGCAAATGGCGCACGAAGTCTCGGTTTACGCCGAAGCGCGCAAGATTACCCTGATCCTGCCAAGCCTTTATTCCGAACTGCAAGGATCGGCCCTGCCCAATATTGTCGAGGAATTGTCGAAGGTGTCCTATCTGCATCGGATCATCATCGGGCTTGATCAGGCAGACGAGGCGCAATACCGCCATGCGCGGTCGTTTTTTGAAAAACTGCCGCAACAGCATGTGGTGATCTGGAATGAAAGCCCCCGGATGCTGCAACTTCAGGCGCGGCTAGAGGCCTTGGGGCTGGCCCCACAAGAGGCTGGCAAAGGCAAAAATGTCTGGTCTTGCATCGGCTATCTTCTGGCCTGCGCCGACAGTTCCGTTATGGCGATTCATGATTGTGACATCATCACCTATGACCGCGAAATGCTGGACCGGCTGGTCTATCCGGTGGTTAACCCGACCTTTCCTTATCAGATGGCAAAGGGATTTTATCCGCGGATCGGCGGCGGCAAGCTGAACGGGCGGGTGACGCGCCTGTTGGTCAGCCCGTTGTTGATTTCCCTGAAACGAGTGATCGGGGATCGCGATTATATCGATTACCTGCGCAGTTTCCGCTATCCGCTGTCGGGCGAATTTGCCATGCGCACACTGGTGCTGCCGGATCTGCGGATTCCGTCGGATTGGGGGCTGGAGATTGGCGTTCTATCCGAAGCCTGGCGCAATCTGGCGCCGAAATCCGTGTGTCAGGTCGAGATTTCGGATGCTTACGATCACAAGCATCAGGAATTATCGCCCGAGGATGCCGACCGGGGCCTTAGCCGGATGTCGACCGATATCTGCAAGGCGATCTTTCGCAAGCTCGCGGCAGATGGGACAGTTTTTACGCCCAACACGTTCCGCACGTTGAAGGCAACCTATTACCGCTCGGCGCTGGACCTGTTGGAAGGGTATTACAACGACGCCAAGATGAACGGGCTGGAACTGGACCGGCACGAGGAAGAAAAGTCTATCGAGCTGTTTGCCGAGAATATCATCCGCGCCGGTCAGGTTTTCCTGGAAAACCCGCACGAGACGCCGTTTATCCCAACCTGGAACCGGGTCCATGCGGCGGATGCGGGGTTTTTGACGGATATGCTAGGCGCGGTCGCCGCCGATCTTGAGGAATTCACGTCCCCGGATGGTTCGTGATCCAGCGGCACTGATAGGGCGCAAGCACGATATTGGCGCTGGTGGAGTCGATCACCTCGCCGGTCAGCGCATCAATCCAGTCTTCGTCTTCGATCAGGTTAACCGACATCGGGTTGATCTCGACCACCTCGTCCGACACGTTGTGCAACGCAAAAATTGATTGGGTCCGGTCCAGGCTTTGACGCCACAGACCAAACACCCTGTCATCCAGTGTCAGAGTGAATTGTGTGGCATTCGGGTGGAACGCGGGTTGATGCGTGCGCAGTTTCAGGCGGCGTGACATCTCGGACAGGACCCGCGCCTGAACTGATCCGGGGTCGGCCAGTCGCGCCAGCAGATCGGGGTAATGCCAGTGGTGCCGGTTGATGGCGCGGTTCATGCCGCGACGCTTGACCGATTGGTGATCATTTGGCGTGGCCAGCAGGGAATGGATGTAAAAGGCGGGGATGCCTTCCAGCGACATGACGATGGTCTGCGAACAGATGAACCGCGCCAGATGAAATTGGTCTTCGCCCTTGAACGTGGCGCGCGTCGCCTCGAAGAACCCGCAATTCAGCTCATACGGTTCTTCGCCGCCATCTGGCAGGGCGCGCATGGAGACCAGCCCGCCCAGTTCCCGCACGGTTTCGATCATTCGGTGTTTTTCTTCGGGCGGCAACACCCCTTCGGCGGGGCGCATGCCGATGCCATCATGGCTGGCGGTAAAGTTCAGATAGGCACATCCCAGCTGCGCAGGCGGCATTGCGGCCTGCCAGCGGTGCAGATACCGCGACGTCCCCGATTGCATCGCATGCAAGATCAGCGGTGGCAGCGGAAAGTTATAGACCGCGTGCGCCTCGTTCCGGTTGCCGAAATAGCTCAGGTTTTCGGCGCGGGGCACGTTGGTTTCGGTCAGCAGCACCACGGTTTCAGCGGTATAATCACACAGCAGCCGCATCAGTTGAACGATGGCATGGGTTTGCGGCAGGTGGATGCAATTGGTGCCGACCTGTTTCCACAGGAACGCCACCGCATCCAGCCGCAAAATCCGCACGCCTTTGTCGATATGCAGGCGAATGATGCGCAGCATTTCGATCAGAACTTCGGGGTTGCGAAAATCCAGATCGACCTGATCGTGGCTGAACGTGCACCAGACATGGCGCTGCCCGTCAGAGGTATCGACCTGCCGCAACAGCGGCGTGGTGCGGGGGCGAACCACCAGTGACAGATCATCCTGGGGCGAGGCCTCAAAGAAGAACCGGTCATGCGGGGATTTGCCCTGCAGATAGTTGTTGAACCACTCGCCTTGGCTAGAGACGTGGTTCAGCACCAGATCGGACATCAGGTGAAAATCTGTGGCGATCCGCGTGATATCTTCCCAATCGCCCAGTTGCGGGTTCACAGAGCGGTAATCGGTCACGGCAAATCCGTCATCCGAGGTGAACGGAAAGAACGGCAGGATATGCACGCCGTTCACCACGCCTTTCAGGTTGCGCGCCAGAAAGTCGTGCAGCAGGTCCAGCGGTTTATGCGCCTTGTCCTGGATCGAGTTTCCGTAGGTGATCAGCACGCTGTCTTTTTCCGACCACAGCCCATTGCCCGGCTTTCGCCCCTGTTTGCGGCGATGGCTGCCTGTGGGCCAAAAGACATCACAAACACGGCCCGACAATGCATCTGCATCTAGGTCGGGATAAATCTGAAGCAGCAGATCGTTTAGGCGGCGTGAGAAGTTTTTTGTAGGAATGGACACTTGTGAAATGGCTTTGCGACATCAACAGGGGGTGCGCCCTGCCGGATCAATGGTTTCCCAACACGCGCACGCTGTCAAATGCAACCGAGGTATTGGCCAAAGAAAACTGCTCGGTGCGCGGCAAGTGCCCAATTGGCAGACATTATGGCGGGGGTTTTGGGGGCGCAATGTTCTGACGCCAGTGAAATTCCTTGGAAAATGATCGCGGAAATTCAGGTGGGCAGCCGCCATTCTCGCCGCAAGGCGAGTGCGCTGTTATGCGCCAGCCAACAATAGATACAGGCGCGTCCCGATGGCCACGGCCACCGGAAAGCCATGTGCCACGAGGCCGGGTTTACTGGGCAAATTCCATTTCTCGCCCGGGGGCGGCGGCCAGCAGGCTTTTGGTGTAGGGGTGCTGCGGGTTGGCGTACACCTCGGCGGTGCGGCCCTCTTCAACAACCACACCACGTT
>JBLINN010000175.1:0-8972 GCA_047639325.1 Paracoccaceae bacterium
GTCGCCCCCAACCCAAGCGAGCCGTCGCGCATCGCCTGCGGCACCGCGTTGATAATGTCATCCGACAGCGACGACACAAACGGGATCAGCATGACACCCATCACCAAGCCCGCCGTCAGCACAGACGTAGCACCAGCCATCCAGTTGACGCCCAAAATGCCGTCTGCCCCGCGGCCAAAGAAATTGACCAGCATCGGACCAACCGTCAGCAGGGCGAACAAGCCGTAGACGATAGTCGGAATACCGGCCAGAATTTCCAGCAACGGTTTGGCGATCGCCCGGGTTTTGGGCCCAGCATATTCCGACAGGAACACGGCCGAGAACAGGCCAATCGGCACTGCGACCAGCAGGGCGATGAACGAGATATAGATGGTGCCCCACAACAGTGGCAGCATCGACAATTCACTGTCGCCGCGAAAATTGGGCGCCCAGGTTTTGCCAAAAAAGAAATCGCCCCACGGGTGCAGGTCAAAGAAATTCAGGGTCTCAAACAACATCGACAAGATGATGCCAACGGTGGTCATAACTGCCAGAGACGCCGCCAGGATCAGCATCGCCAGAATGGCATGTTCGACATTGTTGCGCGCCCGGTAATCCTTGTGCGTGCGGGCGTAAGACACAGCCAGCCCGCCCAGGGCCAGGGCCAGCACGGCAATGCTCATCCATATATTGCCGGTGGCGTTCATCTTGCGGTATTTCTGCGCCGCCCGCAGAACCTCGGGGCGCACATCAGACCCCAGCGCCACACCAACCTGCCCCAGACGCTGGCGCACATCCGTCAGCTCTGACCGGATAGACCGCGCATCGTCTTCGCTCATCGTACCTTGCTGAACGGCGACGTTCAGCCCGTCGGCCACCCGGCGCACATCGCTCATCACCAGGCCACGGGTGGTGCTTTCGGGGATCAGCTCTGCGGGAATGGTCGACGATACCCACCTTTCCACCAGCATCGGCTGGGCAAACAACCAGATAGCCAGAACCGCCAGTGCCGGGACCAGCGCGGTCAGGGCGACGTTCATGCCGTAATAGACCGGCAGCGAATGCAAATCACGCGAGTCACCGCCCGCAGATTGCAGCGCCCGGCCCCGTCCGGCGACAAAGCCGATGGTCGCCAGGCAGAATAACAACAGGACAAGCCAGAGAATGGGCATTGTCAGCTCCGTTCAGGAAAAGGGCAGCAGGAAAAAGAGCTAGCCGGGGCAGGAAACCCGCCCCGGCCAAGGCGATTACATATTGGCGCCCATCACGGCTTCGTCAGCCACGGCTTCCTGAGTTTTGCTCAGCTCAGGATCAGCCACCAACCCGTATTCGGACAGCGGGCCGTCGGGGCCGGCAATCTCGTCGGCGACGAAGAATTCAGCATATTCCTTCAGGCCGGGGATCACGCCGATATGGGCTTTCTTCACGTAGAAGAACAACGGACGCGACACCGGATATTCACCGGTCGAGATGGATTCGGTTGACGGAACGATGCCCGACATGGTCGCAACCTGCAGCTTGTCGGTGTTGTTTTCGTAGAAGGCCAGGCCAAACACGCCGATGCCGTCTTTGTTGCTTTCGATACGCGCCAGCGTTTCGGTATAGTCACCGTCGATATCAACCGAACGGCCATCGGTGCGCAGGGAAATACAGGCTTTCTCGGCAGCTTTCTTTTTGGCTTTGTCGGTGTCGCCGGTGGCCGCTGCCAGAATGTGTTCAAACGCGCCGGTGGCTTCGCAGCCTGCCAGAACGACCTTGTCTTCGAACACTTCACGGGTGCCGTGCTTGGTGCCGGGCACAAAGGCCTGGATTTCCTGCGCCGGGAAGGCGGCATTGACGTCGGCCCATGTTTTGTTGGGATTTTCGACCATCGCGCCGTCAACCATGATGGTGTCGGACAGGGCCAGATACCAGTCGGTTGGGGTGAACTCAAAGGAATTGCCAGCGATATCCGAGGCAAACACAATGCCATCATAACCGATGCGCACTTCGATAATGTCAGTCACGCCATTTTCGGCACAGACCTTCACTTCTTTTTCCTTGATCCTGCGCGAGGCGTTGGCCACGTCGATGGTGTTTTCGCCCACACCTTCGCAGAACCGTTTCAGACCGGCAGACGAGCCGCCCGATTCAACAACCGGTGTCGGAAAGTCAAAATTTTCGCCAAAGGCTTCGGCGACAATGGATGCATACGGCAGAACCGTGGAAGAACCGGCAACCTGAACCTGATCGCGGGCAGCGGCAGCCGTGGCCGAAACAGCCGCAATGGCCAGGGCAGATGTTGTGAGTTTCACAAATGACATGTGAGTCTCCTGATTTGGAAAAACTATGATCACCCCCATGATGATCTTGAGCGCACTCCTAGGCCGCGCGCATATGCCTTTTGCGACAGTTTTGTAACGATTTCATGACAGCGCCCGGCTTGCCCCAACGTCAATGATCATCCCACCCTGAAAAAGCGCAGGTCAGCGCCGGTTTACAACTGTAATATCACTGTAAAAACCGCCCCCTGCCCCAGATCGCTTTCGACGCGCAGACGGCCCCGGTGACGATTGATGATGTGTTTCACAATCGCCAGCCCCAACCCGGTGCCGCCCAATTCGCGGTTGCGGTGATTGTCGGCGCGGTAAAACCGTTCGGTCAGGCGGGCGATATGCGCCGGATCAATGCCTGCGCCCTTGTCGGCCACTTCCACCCGTGCCGCTGGCCCGCGCACGGCGGGGTCGCGATCTGATACCGACAACGTTACGCCAACAAACTTGCCCTGCCCGCCGTATTTGATGGCGTTTTCGATCAGATTGGCAAAAACTTGCTGCAACTGGTCGCTGTCCCCGGTGATGATTACCGGCACCTCGGGCGCGTTAAACACCATGTCCACCCCGGATTTTTCGGCGAGGGGGGCCAGAGATTTCAACGTTGTGCGCAGCTGCGCCGTCAGGTCAACCTGCTCGGTCGGGCGCTCGCGCTCTTGGTTTTCGACGCGATTCAGCGATAGCAGATCGCCCACCAACCGGTTCATCCGCCCGGCCTCGGAATCCATGATGGTCAGGAACCGCTCGCGCGCCTCTGGATCATCGCGTGCCGCCCCCCGCAGAGTTTCGATGAACCCAATCAGCGCGGTCAGCGGCGTGCGTAATTCATGGCTGACGTTGGCAACAAAATCCCGCCGCATCTGGCGCGCGGTTTCCATTGGAGTAATGTCCTGAAACGCCACTAGCACCGCGCCGCGTTGCCCGGCGCCGATGCCCGGCACAAACCGGCAGGTCACGTCATAGGTGGTATCCTGCGCGCCATCATTTGCCAGATGCCGCACCAGTCGTGGTTTGTGATCGGCCAGCCCCGCCTCGATCGCCTCGGCCACGGGGGGTTGGCGCAGGACGGTGGCAAAATGGCGCTCGACAATCTGCTGGCCCAGCAAGGTCAAAGCGTCGAGATTGGCCGCGATAATCCGCTCGCTCTGGTCGATCAGCAACGCCGGAACCGGAACGCCGTTTAATATTTCGGCATGTAGGTCGTTCGTCATTTTACCCTAGCCATCCATCGTGCGTTAATGCGTCTCTGCCGCCGCAGTGGCCGCCAAAGTGAATATCTGTTTCAGCGCGTCCGGGTCTTCCAGACCCACCGAGACCCGAAAGAACCCTTCGGACAGGCCCAACGCGGCGCGTTCGCCCGGGGTCAAGGCGCGGTGCGACGACGATGCGGGATGCGACAGGGTCGTGCCCACATCCCCCAATGTCGGCGCAAAGGATATCCCGTCCGCCGCGCGGGTAAAGGCATTGGCCGCCGCGCGCCCGCCGGTCAGCTCAAAACTGACCATGTTGCAGCCCTGCCCGCCCAACAATGCAACGGCGCGGGCCTTGTCAGGGTGATCGGCGCGCATCGGGTAAATCACCCGTTTGATCCCCGGCAAATCCGCCAGATGATCTGCCAGAACCGCCGCCGTTTGCTGGGCCCGGTCAAAGCGCAACTCAAACGACAACATGCCGCGCTCTGCCAGCCAGCAATCAAACGGGCTGGGCGTCAGGCCGGTGGTCACGGCAAAGATCCGCATCCGGTCATTCAACGCTGCATCCCGCGCCACCGCATAGCCCAGCATCACGTCCGAATGCCCGGCCAGCAGCTTGGTGATCGAATGGATGACGATATCAGCGCCATGGTCAAATGGGCGAAAGCCGCGTGGCGTGGTGAATGTATTGTCCACCGCCAGCAGAATACCCGCCTCGCGGCATAGCGCCACCAGCCCGGTGATATCCGCCACCTGCAATGTAGGATTCGACACGGTTTCCACCAGAATCATCTTGGTTTCCGGGCGCATCGCGGCGCGCACTGCATCCACATCACCGGGATCGGCCAGCGAGGTTGCAATGCCCAGACGCGGCAGGTCTTCCTTCATCAACCGCATCGAACGGCCGTAAAGCTGCTTGCCGCCGATCACATGATCACCCGTCCCCAGCAACCCCATCAGAACCGCCGTGACAGCACCCATGCCAGATCCCGTGACAATGCCGCCACTGGCGCCCTCCATCGCGTCCAGACGCGCGGCAACTACATCGGCATTGGGGTGACCCTCGCGCGCATAAGTATAGCCCGAAACCGCGCCCTCGTACTGTGCGTCCAGCGCATCAGGCGTGTCGCTGGCATAAACCACCGATGGCGACAGCGGCGTGACAACCGGGCGGCTGACACTGCCCGGCAACGGTACTGGCCGTACCAAAGACCCTTTGGAGTTTTTCATCAACCAACCACCTTCAACGTATCACGGAACCGGCGCATATTGCCCTGATAATGCAGCGCGCTGCCTTCCAGCATGGCAATCGCCGCGTCATCCAGCTGACGCACCACCTTGCCGGGCGCGCCCATAACCAACGAACCGTCGGGAATGACCTTATTCTCGGTCACCAGCGCCCCGGCCCCGATCAGGCAGTTCTTGCCGATCTTGGCACCGTTCAGAACGGTCGCGCCCATGCCGATCAGCGAATTATCCCCAACGGTGCAGCCATGCAGCATTACCTTGTGACCGACCGTGCAATTGCGCCCAATGGTCAGCGGATACCCAGCATCAATATGCATCACACAGTTTTCCTGCACATTACTGCCCGCGCCCACCCGAATTTCTTCGTGATCAGCGCGCAAAGTACAGCCAAACCAAACCGACGCACCCTCTTCCAGAACCACTTTGCCAATCAGGTTGGCATCCGGGGCCACCCAGGTGTCGGGGTGCAATTGCGGCGCATCGCCGTCCAACGCATACAAGGTCATTCGCGTTCCTCAAATTCGGCCTGCAGGTCGCGCACATGCCCGGTCAGATCCGGTTGTTGAATGCGGCGCAGGCGGGTGGCGGTGATAATGGTTTTCAACTTGGCTTCGGTGGCATCCAGATCATCATTGATGAGGACATAATCATAGCCCCCCCAATGGCTGATCTCGTCCCAGCTTTTTTGCATCCGGCGCGAAATGGTCTCGGCGTCGTCTTGCCCCCGGCTTTCCAGCCTTCGGCGTAATTCAGTGATCGAGGGCGGCAGTAGAAAGATCGACAGCGTATGCGGCCCCAGAACCGAATTGCGGATCTGCTGCGCGCCTTGCCAGTCGATGTCAAACAGCACGTCCTGGCCACCATCAATCGCCGTCTGCACCGGCGCGCGCGGGCTGCCGTAGAAATTGCCAAACACGTGGGCGTGTTCCAGCATGCCGTCTTCGGCCACTTCGGCTTTAAAGGCCTGTTCGGTGATAAAGTTGTAATCCGTGCCGTCCACCTCGCCGGGGCGCGCGGCGCGGGTGGTGGCGCTGACGGAAAACACCACCGACGAATCCCAGGCGCGCAACCGTTTGGCCAGTGTCGATTTACCCGCCCCCGAAGGCGAGCTGAGGATAATCAAGAGACCGCGCCGCCGACCCATATGATGTGCCATATTCTGCACCCTTTCTAGATTATTCGACGTTCTGAACCTGTTCGCGCATCTGGTCGATAACGGCTTTCAGTTCCAACCCGACCGCCGTCAGATCGGTTGATTGCGCCTTGGAACACAGTGTATTGGCCTCGCGGTTGAATTCCTGCATCAAAAAATCCAGCTTGCGCCCCACCGCGCCCCCTTTGGCCAGCAGATCGCCAGCAGCAGCGACATGCGCGCCCAGCCGGTCGATCTCTTCTGTGACATCGGCCTTGACCGCGATCATCGCCAATTCCTGCGCCACACGCCCCGGATCGGCGCCGTCTGTATTGTCCAGCACCCGCGCCAAATTGGTTTTCAACGCCGCCGCCATCGTGCCTTTGCGGGCCTCGGCCAGATCCGCCGACTGTGCTGTCAGCTGCGTGACCAGTTCCAATTGCCCATCCAGCACCTTGGCCAATGCGGCGCCTTCGACGCTGCGCATGTGCACAAATGCCTGTATCAACGCGGTGAATTCCTGTTTCAGCAGCGCAATTAGCGGTCCGGTGTCGTCCACATTGGCGCTAGCCTCTAACATGCCGCGCAGACCTATCAGGTCACTGGCCTTGGACGGCGCCAGCGACACCCCGCGTTCCATCGCTTCGGTTTCGATCGCTTCCAAGGCGTCCAGCACCGTGGTCAGCGTGGCCGGGTTCAGCGCTACAGCGCCTGCGTCTTCGCTGCGGGTCAGGCGCAAGGAAACGGTGATGTTGCCGCGCGCCACCGATTTGCCCAGATCAGCGCGCAACGCGGCCTCTAGCCCGTCCAGCCAATCGGGCACACGCAGGCGGATATCCAACCCCTTGGCATTGACGCCGCGCAACTCCCACCCCCAGCTAAAGGGCGCAAGTTCGCCCTTGGCCGAGGCGAAACCGGTCATTGATCTGATCATTTGTGTGGTTCTCCTGATCGGTGGCTGCCGGATCGTGGGCTTTCGGGTTTTGCGCACCTAATGCCATCGCGTGGTCTGGGGCAAGCCCCCTGCCCGGATGCCGCGTGACGCTTGGTGCAAAGACCCCCGGCGGGACGTGATTAACCATTGGTTAAGGAAATGCTCCAAATTCGCGTCACTTCATGCGATATTAACACATAGGTAAGCATTATGAAGGTAGTCTTAATTGGCGAGGCCGCCATGTCGAGACACCTGGGATATTGCTGGCGCACGAGCAAGAGAGAGACCTGTCATGACCCGTATCTTCGGATCCCCCAACACTGGGAAAGTGATCGCATTGAACCGTTTTCGCAGCGGTAAGACCATGTCACCCATCCGCCAGGCCGAGGCCTATTGGAACGCGCTGCGCGAGGGCGTCCAGGTGCCCCGCCGCACCCAGATTGACCCGCGCGGGTTGGAAAACATCCTGGAATACGCCTTTGTGCTGGAACGCATCGCGCCGGGTATCGCCCGGTTCCGCTTGGCTGGCAGTCACCTGACCGACCTGGCCGGGATGGAGGTGCGCGGCATGCCGTTGACCTCGTTTTTCACCCCCGCCGGGCGCACGCAAGTTGGCGCGGTGCTGGAACATGTGTTCGACACACCCGCCGTCGCCGAGCTGACCCTGAACAGCAAGGCCCGCCGCAAGGGGCGTCATCAGAACAAGGGCGAAGCCCGGATGATCCTGCTGCCGTTGCAAAGTGATCTGGGCGATATCAGCCGGGTCTTGGGCGTGCTGATCGCCGATGGCGTGACAGGCGACACCCCTCACCGGTTCGATGTGACCGATGTTGGTCTGCGCTCTGTCAACGGCCTGCAGCCTGACCAATCCGCCGCTCCGCAGCCCCGCCGGGAACCCGCCACCGGGTTTGCCGAAAACCAACAACCGCTGCAAGGCCGCGCGTCGCATCTGAAGCTGGTTCTGTAACGGGTTCAGTCGCTGCGGCAGAAAAGCACCGCAGTTCGCCCGCCGACTGGTATGGTTCGCTGATTGAAACAGCGAATCGAGGCAATGGCGATGATACGTACAGTAATTTCAGTCTTGTTCCTTGGCGTGGTCCTTTCAGGGGCCGCCTATTGGAAGTGGGGCGGCAGCGAAAGCGCCGCTGCCCAGACGTTTGCCTTGTTCAGTCAGGACGAGATTGGCGGGATGGACCCAGACCAACCGGTGACCATGCCGCAGAAAGAGCGCTCCCTGAAAGTGACCAATGCCAATGGCCCAAAAATCACGGTCTCTGCGCCGTCGGGCTTTTCGCTGACATCGCCGGTTGATTTTGACATCATCCTGGAACCCAAGGATGGCGTTGCTGTCGATATGAAATCCCTCAGGATCGACTATCGGTTGGGCCCGGCCTGGGTGAACCTGACGGGGCGGATCATGAAACAGGCGACGATCAAAGGCTCGCGGTTGATTGCGCGCGGGGCAGAGCTGCCGCCGGGCAATCACACGCTACGCCTGACCGCCCGGGATGCGGACGCGCGCACAACCCGCGCCACGGTTTCTTTTTCGGTTACCAAATAATCACAGCCAAATGGGCGTGGCAGACGGCATCGGACCGGCCCAGAGTACGGGGCCGATCCGGGTACGGGGCCGATCCGGTTTTGCCGTCTTACCCAGCCGCGCGGGTTTGGCGTTTCTCGCGCAGGGCCGACAGTTCTTCGGCCACCAGAAACGCCAGTTCCAGCGACTGGCTGGCGTTCAGGCGTGGATCACAGGCGGTATGATAGCGAGCGGACAGGTCTTCTTCGCTGACGGCCCGTACACCACCGGTGCATTCGGTCACGTCTTGCCCGGTCATCTCGAAATGCACGCCGCCGGGCACAGTGCCCTCGGCGGAATGGATCGCAAAAAACTCGCGCACTTCGCGCAGCACCGATTCAAATGGCCGGGTTTTGTAGCCGGTCGAGGATTTGATCGTGTTGCCATGCATCGGATCACAGACCCAAACCACATTGGCCCCCTCTTCCCGAACCGTGCGGATCAGACGTGGCAGGTGTTCCCCCACGTCGCCTGCGCCAAAGCGGGCAATCAACGTCAACCGGCCCGCCTCGTTTTCCGGGTTCAGCTTGGCCATCAACAGTTTCAGATCATCGGAGGTCATCGAGGGCCCGCATTTCAACCCAATCGGATTCAA
>JBLINN010000176.1:0-8950 GCA_047639325.1 Paracoccaceae bacterium
CCTGTAGGAGTTTGGTCGGTTGGCAGGGGCGCCACCAGACCAAACTCGGCAGGGTATGTGTTGCATTGCAGCAGGTGTCGCAAATGGCGCATTCTCGGGGCAAACTAAACCTATGAAATCGTTCCGCCACGCCCTAGCGTGCGATCATGAACACAACAACAGATATCCATGACAGCCGCTATTCCTGGACACGGCTGATCATCACGCTGGCCATCGGGACGGTGGCCAATGTCGGCATGTGGGCAGTGATTTTGATCATGCCTACGGTCGAGGTCGAATTTGGCGCCGGGCGAGCCGAGGCGTCGATGCCCTATACGTTGATGATGATCGGATTTGCCCTGGGCAATCTGTTGATCGGGCGGTTGGTGGACCGGTTTGGGGTGACGCTGGCGCTGAACGGCGCGGCGGTGGCGATTGCGACAGGGTTTGTGCTGTCGACCTTTGCGCCATCTATGGCCACCTTGTCGCTGACGCATCTTTTGCTGGGGTTGGGCAGTGCCGTAGGCTTTGGCCCGCTGATTGCCGATATTTCGCACTGGTTTCTGAAACGGCGCGGCATTGCCGTGGCGCTGGTGGCCAGTGGCAATTACCTGTCTGGGGCGATTTGGCCGACCCTGCTGGCCGATATTCTGGCCGATAGCGGCTGGCGGACGGTGTATATGACGCTGGCCATGGTGACCTTGGTTGTGCTGATCCCGCTGTCATTCCTGTTGCGCCGCCGGGTGCCGGTTGAGGCACATGGCAAGGCAGCAGCTGCCTCGGCGCTAAACGCGCGCAGTGCCGGGTTTTCACCACGTACGCTTCAATATTTGCTGGGGATAGCCGGGATCGGCTGTTGTGTGGCGATGTCGATGCCACAGGTGCATATCGTCGCCTATTGCGTCGGGCTGGGATATGGGCCTGCCGTGGGGGCCGAGATGCTGTCGCTGATGTTGCTGGGTGGCGTGGTCAGCCGGGTGATTTCGGGGCTAGTGGCGGACCGCGTTGGCGGGGTGACAACGCTGTTGATCGGGTCGGTTTTGCAGTGCATCGCGTTATTTTTGTACCTGCCGTATGACGGCATGGTGCCGCTTTATGTAATCAGCATGGTGTTTGGCCTGGCGCAGGGCGGAATTGTACCCAGCTATGCGCTGGTGGTGCGTGAATATATGGCCCCCGAGGAGGCCGGGGCGCGGGTTGGGTTTGTATTGATGATGACCATTCTGGGCATGGCTTTGGGTGGCTGGATGTCAGGCTGGATTTACGACGTGACCGGCAGCTATCAAATGGCGTTTTTGAACGGGATTGTGTGGAACGGGATGAACATCGTGATCATGGTGATGTTGCTGATGCGCTCGCGGCCTCGCGCGCCGAAAATGGCGATGGCGTAAGGATCTTGTTTTTGAAGCGGTGCGCGGCCGGGTAAGGGCGGAGCCCCTTAGCCAGAAAAAGACGGGGTATCGGTGCCCATGTGATGTTCGCCGCGCAAACGGGACAGGGTGATTTGGCGTTGGCGTTCCCGGAACCGCGCCTTGTCGGCGTCCGAGGTTTCGTTAATGCATTGGTGGCAGGACACGCCCTGTTCGTAGTCCGGGCTTTGTTTGTCTTGCGGCAGGATCGGGCGGCGGCAACCATGGCACAGCTCGTGCGGGCCGACTTTTAGCCCGTGGCCGACGCTAACCCGGTTATCAAAAACAAAGCATTCGCCCTGCCAGGTGCTGTCTTTGGCTGGCACTTCTTCTAGATAGCGCAGGATGCCGCCTTTGAGGTGGTAGACGTCTTCAACCCCCTGCCCCAACAGGAAATTGGTGGATTTTTCGCAGCGGATGCCACCGGTGCAGAACATCGCGATCCGTTTGTTGTGGAACCGGTCCTTGTTGGCCGCCCACCAAGCGGGGAAGTCGCGGAACCTGTCGGTTTTGGGGTCGATCGCGCCCTCGAATGTGCCGATGGCGACCTCGTAATCGTTGCGCGTGTCGATCAGCGCCACATCGGGGCTGCGGATCAAGTCGTTCCAATCCTCGGGTTCGACGTAGTTGCCTACGCTGGCCAATGGATCGACATCGGGTTGCCCCATGGTGACGATCTCTTTCTTCAGGCGCACTTTCATCCGCGGAAACGGCGGCTGGTCGGCGGTGGCCTCTTTCCAGTCCAGATCACCACATCCCGGCAGGGCGCGGATATGCGCCAGCACCGCATCGATCCCGGCGCGCGGGCCAGCGATGGTGCCGTTGATGCCTTCATGCGCCAGCAACAAGGTGCCTTTGACGCCGCCTTGGGTGCAGGTTTCCAGCAGGGCGGGTTTTAATGCGGCGGGGTCCGCGAACCGGGTGAAATGATAGAGGGCAGCGATAATATACATGCGCGGCGGTTTAATCCTGCGCGGATGCGCGCGCAAGACCCCGGATTGACGCGGGGGTCGCCTGCCCCTACCGATTGGGGATGAAAGCGGAGGACGCCATGACCCAGGCCCTGATTGTGATTGACGTGCAGAATGATTTTTGCCCCGGTGGCGGGTTGGCAGTGCCCGAGGGCAATGCAATCGTGCCCGGGATCAACGCCCTGATGGATGATTTTGACGCGGTGATTCTGACGCAAGACTGGCACCCGGCGGGGCACTCATCCTTTGCGTCCTCGCATCCCGGCAAGGCGCCATATGAGATGGTTGATATGCCCTATGGCCCGCAGGTTCTGTGGCCGGATCATTGTATTCAAGGCACCGAAGGCGCGGCGTTTCATGTAGATCTGCGGGGGGATGGCGATCTGATCATTCGCAAAGGGTTTCGCCCCGGCATCGACAGCTATTCGGCGTTTTTCGAAAACGACCAGAGCACGCCCACCGGGCTGGACGGATACCTGCGCAGCCGGGGACTGACTGATCTGACTCTGGTTGGGTTAGCCTCGGATTTCTGTGTGCATTTCTCGGCGGTGGATGCGGCCAAACTGGGGTTCGACGTGACTGTGCGGATGGATCTGTGCCGGGCGATTGATCTGGATGGATCGCTAGCGGCGGCGCAGGCTGCGATGCAGGCGGCGGGTGTAAAACTGACCTGATAAATTCTATCGGTTTTACTTGACCTTACCTGCCCGGCTATCATGCCAGCACCTGAAATAACGAACGAGGCCGACATGGTCGATATCGCCACCCGCGTCTATAACCACAAGTGGAAGATCGACCCGATTGTTCGGTCGCTGATCGACACCGATTTCTACAAGCTGCTGATGTGCCAATCGGTGTTCCGCAACAAGCCGGACACCCAAGTCACGTTTTCGCTGATCAACCGATCTGTCCATATCCCGCTGGCCGATCTGATCGACGAAGGCGAACTGCGCGAACAGCTGGATCACATCCGCACCTTGTCGCTTAGCCGGGGCGAAAGCACCTGGCTGCGCGGCAATATGTTTTACGGCAAGCGCCAGATGTTCAGCTCGGAATTCATGGAATGGTTCGAAGGGATGCGCCTGCCGCCCTATTTCCTGGAACGCAAAGGCGATCAGTACGAGCTGACGTTTGAAGGCAAGTGGCACGAGGTGATGCTGTGGGAAATCCCGGCACTGGCCGTGCTGATGGAGCTGCGCGGACGGGCGGTTCTGGACGGTATGCGGCGGTTTGAGCTGCAGGTTCTTTATGCGCGCGGGATGACGCGTGTCTGGGAAAAGATCGAAAAACTGCGCGGTATTGATGGCTTGGGCATTGCCGATTTCGGCACGCGGCGGCGGCATTCGTTTTTGTGGCAAGACTGGTGCGTGCAGGCGATGATGGAAGGGCTGGGAAAAAATTTCACCGGCACATCGAATTGCCTGATCGCCATGCGCCGCGAGGTCGAGGCGATTGGCACCAACGCGCATGAACTGCCGATGGTCTATTCAGCGCTGGCCGAGGATGACGCGGCGCTGGCGCAGGCCCCTTATGATGTGTTGTCGGACTGGCAAGTCGAACATGACGGCAATCTGCGGATCATCCTGCCAGACACCTATGGCACCAAAGGATTTCTGGAAAACGCGCCGGACTGGCTGGCGGGGTGGACCGGTATTCGTGTGGACAGTGGCGATCCGGCCACGGCAGCACGCATCGCCATCGACTGGTGGCGCGATCGCGGCGAGGACCCGCGCGAGAAACGGGTGATCTTTTCGGACGGTCTGGATGTGGACAAGATTGCGGAACTGCACGCGCAGTTTTCAGGTCTGGTGAATGTCTCGTTTGGGTGGGGCACCTTGCTGACCAATGATTTCCGCGGGCTGGTGCCCGAGGATGCCTTGGCACCGTTCTCGTTGGTGTGCAAAGCGGTGTCGGCCAATGGGCGCCCCACCGTCAAGCTATCGGATAATCCGGAAAAAGCGATGGGGCCGCCGGATCAGATCAAGCGGTACAAGCGGGTTTTTGAGGTTGGCGCACAGGAAAGTGTCAAAGTGATTGTCTGACGGTCCTTTGCACGGGGCCGTTGGCATCGCAGTTCTATAGCCAACGGTATCAACCGCTTATCAGTCCCATGCTTGCTTTCTTCGCAGATGAAGCCACCGCTAACTGGGCGTGGCGGCAATTAATCGCGCCGACAAATAGGCATTATCTTGCATAAAGGCAATTTAGATGCATTATATCACCGATATGAGTCATCTCACCGGGGAGTTCGGGTGATTTGGCGCAACAAGACTGGTTCCTAACAGGGAGGTTGGACCATGGCCGACAACGGCAATGCATCTGTATATTTTGTCGACCGGCACATCGCCGAAGGGCGTGGTGACAAACCCGCATTTCGCGAGGCTGCGGGCGACCAACGCGTCTTGACCTATGGCGATCTGGCCACCCAATCAGGCCAGATTGCCACCGCATTGGGACGCGCCGGGATCACGCGGGAATCGCGGGCCTTGATGCTGGTTTTGGACCAGCTGGAATTTCCCACGCTCTTCTGGGGTTGCTTAAAAGCTGGCGTGGTGCCGGTGCCGCTGAACACCTTGCTGGCCACCCCGGTTTACAAGGTTATTCTGGCCGATAGCCGCGCCACTTGTCTGTTTGTCTCGGAAGAATTGTGGCCAGTTGTGCAACCCGCAGCCGAAGCGTCGACGCATCTGGCGCAGATTGTGGTGATTGGGCAAAATACCCCTGATGGCACCCAAAGTTATGGCGAATTTGTAAAGGGATGCGCGCCGTCTGATCCGGTGGAAGCTTCGGTGGATGATGTGGCGTTCTGGCTATATTCCTCAGGTTCCACCGGGCAACCCAAGGGCGTGCGCCACGTACATGGCAGCCTGCAGGCCACGTCAGATACCTATGGCGCGCAGGTGTTGCAAATAGCCGAAAGCGACGTAATCTTTTCCGCAGCCAAGCTGTTCTTTGCCTATGGGATGGGCAACGGCATGACCTTTCCAATGTCAGTTGGCGCCACGGCGATCCTGTTCAACGGGCGCCCAACCCCGGACAGCATGGCCGAGATTATAGCCGCCGAAAAGCCAACAATCTTTGGCGGCGTGCCCACGCTTTATGCCGCGATGGTGGCACATCTGGAAAAGGCCGGGAAACCCGACGCGCCGCTGCGCCGGTGCATTTCCGCAGGCGAGGCTTTGCCGGGTGAAATTGGCCGGAAATGGCATGACATCTGGGGTGTCGATATTCTGGATGGCGTCGGCTCAACCGAGATGCTGCATATCTTTCTGTCAAACGCGCCGGATGACGTGGTTTACGGCACCTCGGGGCGGGCCGTGCCGGGGTATCAAGTGCGGCTGGTGGCCGAAGACGGCCACGAGGTTGGCGTCGGTGAAATTGGTGAATTGCTGGTACGCGGTGAATCGGCTGCTGATGGCTATTGGAACCAGCGCGGCAAAAGCCGGGTAACGTTTGAGGGCGAATGGACCCGCACGGGCGACAAATACGAGCTGACGGACGAGGGCCGGTATATCTATTGCGGGCGCACCGATGACATGTTCAAGGTCTCGGGCATCTGGCTGTCACCATTCGAGGTTGAACAGGCGCTGATCACCCATCCGTCGGTGCTAGAGGCCGCCGTGGTTGCGGTGCGCGATGAAAACGGGCTGGAAAAACCCAAGGCTTTTGTGGTGTTGCAAGAGGGCGTGGATCACGGTGATTTGGCGGATGAATTAAGGGATTTCGTCAAGGAAAAGGTCGGCAAATGGAAGTATCCGCGCTGGATTGATTTCGTGTCCGACCTGCCCAAAACCGCAACCGGCAAGATCCAGAGATTCAAACTGCGGGGGGATGCATGATGGCCGATCTGGACTGGGCCGCACAGCCGAAAACGCCACTGGTGGTGAACGGCGCGACACTGGAATATGCCTGCTACGGCCCTGCCCCCGATCAGGCGCCAACAATCGTGATGCTGCACGAAGGGCTAGGTTGCACCGCCCTGTGGCGCGATTTTCCGCAACGGGTGGCGGAACGCACCGGCATGGGGGTTTTTGTATATTCCCGGCAGGGCTATGGCCAGTCTGACGCGGCTGAATTGCCTTGGCCGCTGGATTTCATGACGCATGAAGCGATGGATGTTCTGCCGCAGGTTCTGGACAAGATCGGGTTCCGGCGCGGCATTCTATTTGGCCATTCCGACGGCGCGACAATCGCCGCGATCTATACCGGCAGCGTCGCGGATCACCGGGTGCGCGGGCTGA
The DNA here is from genome assembly GCA_047639325.1 of Paracoccaceae bacterium. Lineage (GTDB taxonomy): Bacteria > Pseudomonadota > Alphaproteobacteria > Rhodobacterales > Rhodobacteraceae > NVQY01. The sequence goes on from JBLINN010000176.1 coordinate 6,601, forward strand.
TCGTGATGGCGCCGCATTTCTTTACCGAAGACGGTGGTCTGGCCGAAATCGCCAAGGCAAAAATGGCGTTTGATGCGGGCGACCTAAAGGCGCGGATGGCGAAATATCACCGCGATCCCGAAGGCGCATTTCGCGGTTGGAACGACACCTGGCTGGCGCCCGGTTTCAAAGACTGGAACGTGGCCGAGGTGATTGATTACATCCGGATTCCGGTTCTGGCGATCCAAGGCCGCGATGATCAATATGGCACTCTGGCGCAGATCCAAGAGATCGAAAACCGCCTCTATTCGCCGGTGGAGGTCGAAATTTTGGACGCCTGCAAACATGCGCCGCATCACGAGCAACCAGACCTGACGCTGAACGCCGTTGCTGATTTCACCAAACGGCTGGAACGGATCGAAGCGGTTGAAGTTGTGCCGCAGTAAGTTACGGCGGGTGTGATTCTATCGATCGATCATTTTATGCATCATAATGCACCTTCGATCCCCCTTATTTCTGCCGTCTATTTCGAAATTCTGCGTAACTATCTGAAATTACACCATATCTAATAGGCACTATTATGCATATCTGAGTTTGACCAACCCGCAACAACAGACTAAACTGCAGGCAACAATATCCCTTCAGGAGTGCGCGCTCATGTCCAAGGTCATCAATTTCCAGACCGACCCATCCAAATACCGCCATTGGCGGGTCGAATATGATGGCGAGGTGGCCAATCTGTTTATGGACGTGGACGAAGATGGCGGGCTGTTTGACGGCTATAAGCTGAAGCTGAACTCGTATGACCTTAGCGTCGATATCGAGCTGGCCGATGTGGTGCAGCGGATGCGGTTCGAGCACCCCGAGGTCAAGGTTGTGGTGATGCAATCGGGCAAGGACAAGGTGTTCTGCGCCGGGGCAAATATCCGGATGCTGGGCGGCGCCAGCCATGCACATAAAGTGAATTTCTGCAAATTCACTAATGAAACCCGCAACACGTTTGAGGCCGCCGAAGCCGACAGTCATCAGAAATACATCTGCGCGGTGCGTGGTGCATGTGCGGGCGGCGGGTACGAATTGGCGCTGGCGTGCAATTACATCATGCTGACCAATGACAGCGCGTCATCCGTTTCCCTGCCCGAAGTACCGTTGCTGGCCGTGTTGCCGGGCACTGGCGGGCTGACACGGGTGACAGATAAACGCAAAGTGCGGCGCGATCTGGCGGATGTGTTCTGCTCCACCGAAGAAGGTGTAAAAGGCCAGCGTGCCGTCGATTGGCGACTGGTGGACGAGGTGGTCGCGAATTCGAAATTCGACGGCGCCGTGCAAGACCGGGCGCAGGAATTCGCCAAATCATCGGGCAAAGCATCCGGCCTGACCGGAATTGAACTGACGCCGCTTAACCGATCAATCGCTGATGACGGATCGCTGGCCTATTCGCTGGTGGACGTCGCCGTGGACCGCGAGGCCGGTCGGGTGACAATCACCCTCGCCGGGCCTGACGCGGATGCGCCGGGGTCGATGGACGAAATGCAGGCCCAAGGGGCGGACGCTTATTTGCTGCGACTGGCACGCGAGTTGGACGATGCCATTTTGCACCTGCGCCTGAACGAACGCGAGATTGGGCTGGTGATTTTCTGCACCCAAGGCGACGGCGAAAAGCTGGCGGCCCATGAGGCGCTGTTGTTGGACAATGCCGATCACTGGCTGGCCAATGAGACCCTGAAATACTGGAAACGCGTGCTGAAACGGGTTGATATGACGTCCCGATCGCTGGTGGCGCTGGTCGACCACGGATCCTGCTTTGCCGGGGTTCTGGCGGAATTGCTGTGGTCGGTGGATCGCAGCTATATGATGCTGGACGAATTTGAAGGCGACAATCGCCCGATGGCGGCGATCACCCTGACGGCCAGCAATTTTGGCACCTTCCCGATGGGCAACGACCTGACGCGCCTGGAAACCCGGTTTCTGGGTGAAACAGACGCTGTAGGAACGCTGAAAAAACGGGTTGGTGAACCGATGGAAGCTGCGGATGCGGAAACCCTGGGTCTGGTAACTTATGCATTTGACGATATCGACTGGGAAGACGAGGTGCGGATTTTCCTGGAAGAACGCGCCAGTTTCTCGCCGGATGCGATGACCGGGATGGAGGCGAACCTGCGCTTTGCTGGGCCCGAAACCATGGAAACACGGATCTTTGGCCGCCTGACCGCCTGGCAGAACTGGATTTTCCAGCGCCCCAACGCGGTTGGACCAGAGGGCGCACTGCAGCGTTATGGCACTGGTATTCGCGGCAAATACAATATGGAACGTGTGTGAAACAAAGGTGCGCAAGATGCACACCCTACGGGCCGTTCGTAGGGTGTGCATC
>JBLINN010000177.1:0-8794 GCA_047639325.1 Paracoccaceae bacterium
ATGGTTGGAAAGACGTTTTGAAGCCAGTCATCGCGCGATATGCGGATCGTCACTTGATGCGGTTCTTCCGGGGGGATGCCGCGTTCGCCATCCCGGACCTCTATAAGATGCTGGAAGGGGAAGGTTATTTCTACGCCATCCGCCTTCGCACCAATCGTGTTCTTCAGGGCAAGGTCGCGCATCTGCTCAAGCGACCGGTGGGACGTCCGCCAAATCATGTGAAGCGCATCTACGGCGACTTCGAGTATCAGGCGGCGTCCTGGGACAAGCCCCGCCGGGTCATCGCCAAGGTTGAGTGGCATCCCGGCGAGCTGTTTCCGCGCGTTGGGTTCGTCGTGACCAACCTGCCGATGGAGCCGGACTGGATCATCCGGTTTTACAATCAGCGGGGCACGGCAGAGCAGCATATCAAGGAGGGCAAGCAGGCGATCAACTGGACGCGCCTGTCCTGCATGGGCATGGCCCAGAACGAGGTGCGCCTGCAGCTTCACGCTTTGGCCTACAACCTCGGTGTCTTCCTGCAAGGCACCGACCTGCCCGAAGAGATAGCTGACTGGTCGCTGACCAGCCTTCAGACCAGGTTGATCAAAATTGGCGCTCGGGTCGTCCGCCACGCTCGCGCCATCACATTCCAACTCGCCGAAGTCGCCGTAAGTGGTGATCTGTTCAATCGCATACTTGCAGCAATCCATCGGCTGCGCGCACCTCCGGTTCCCGTATAACGACACCAGTGGCAATAACTGAGCGAAAGCGGCTCGAATGGTCTGCCAAAGGTTTGGGCCGTTCATCGGTATGGACGCTGCAAAGCGATGACAGGCCCAATCTCGCGGCGCTGAACAGCCTCCACGACAAGGACGGTCAACGAAACTGTTGCCACAGCGCGTTGGGACACCTAACCTTGCCGAAAGGCCTCACTACTTGGGGAATGTCGGTTCAATCTGGAGCGGCACCGTTATTCGCGCGTCAATTTCAAGCACAATCGCGATGCCGCTCTCGCAACTTGGCGCGGCCTCTGCGCGGGATAAAAGGCAGGCACCCTGCCCTAGCAGAGACTGGTTCGAATTATTCTGTCAGCACCTCCTGAAGCTTCGGGTGGCAGGTCAACGTTACAACACCAAGTGACCTTATCTAACCGTATCGATCGCCCAAGGGTGCCCGCAGGGCGGCAAAGGTCGGAACGAGGTTGGCAAAGCCTTTCAGGGGGATTGGAGGCAGTGTTTCGAAAATTATCTGGTCCAATCCGTTGGCCACGTCGCGGGTCGCCTGATCTACCAGCACTTGGCCGGGTTCAGCTTTGCTGCACAGCCGAGCGGACAGGTTCACCGTCGATCCCAAAACTGTAAAATCCATCCGGTCACGCGCGCCCATAGCCCCCATCACCACCTCGCCCGAGGCCACGCCAAGGCCGAGATTCAAGCTGTACTCTGGATACAGGTTTAGCAGTTCGGTCATGGAATCAATAATTTCGACGCTACAGGCAACGGCGCGTCTCTCTTTATCTTCGCCATCAAACACCGCGACCAACGCATCGCCGATGAACTTATCGACGTCACCGTGATGGGCTTCGACCAGCCGGGTTTGCACATCAAAATATTTGTTCAGCGCCTCAATCACCACTTCCGGCTGCACCCGCTCTGAAAACTCAGTATAGCCACGAATGTCTGTGAAAAGCACGGATACGCTGCGTCTTTCACCGCCGCGCGAAATGCCATCCACGCTGGCGTTGCGAATCGCTGACATGGTTCCATGCGACACGAATTTCATCAGTTCAACCCGTTGGCCCAACTGGCCGATCATTCTGTTGAACCGCGAGGCCAGATCGCCGATCTCATCGCGTGAGTTAACGTCTTCGACACGAGCTGAGAAATCACCCGCCCCCACGCGTTCGGCAATTTCGCCGATACGTAGAATCGGCCGCGACATTTGCCGACCAAAGATCAGGGCGGCAGCGCTGGCCAAGGAAAAACCTATCAGGCCAACGATCAGAACTTGTCGTGTGATGTCATTGACCACGGCATAGGCGTTTTCCTCGCTCAGTTCTGTGATGACCGCCCATTGGAACCAGTCGGGAAAGGCATAGGCTCCCAGCATGGCGGTGCCATCGGGGCGCTCGTAGGATTCCAGCGCGTCGGCCCGCGCATCGGCCAGGATCAGCGGCATCGACGAGGCCACGATCTTGCGATCAGCCAGCAATGTCGCCTGATCAGACAGGACCCTGCGACCGGCCTGATCAACAATAGTGATCACTCCTCGCTGGGAAAACGGGTGGCGGCGCACCATCCCTGCCAGAAGGGACAGATCGATTTTGGCAGCCATCGTGACCTGCCGTCCGGCGATTTTGGTCTCTATCGGCAAGGCTAGTGTGGCAATCCAGTAGTTGGTGTGCGCCAGTTGCGACACCACCGGGCGGCCGTATTGCCCAGTGCCAGCGATGAATTTGACCAGATCTGGAGGCGTGGTCAGTACCGCGATCGAGTCCAACCCCTGCTCCGCCAGTTTGTCGGCATATCCTTGGTTGGTCACTAGAATCGGCAAGTCCGACCCTTCGATGGTCAGTTGCAGCGACATTACTTGCGGCAATTCCTGCAAGCCAAGCGTCAGCAACGAGATCTTTTGCGGCACGCCCAGATCTTTGCTGTCAATGGCGCTGCGGATCACCATAAGAGGTGTCAGCCAGTGGCCCTGAAACGTATTATCAAACAATGACCGTAGTTCCGCCGCGACAGTTGTCAGGTTTTCGTTGGCAGCACTTTTCAGTTCGTCCCGGGTAAGCCTAGTCAGGTTTTGCCCAAAAAGGACCAGTGGCACCACCGCCAGCAGCGTGGCGAAGAACACAAATTTCAGGCGAAGGGGAAATCGCATGTCTGCCCTAGTCGCGCGCGGTTGCTGTTATCAAAGCCGTGTCCGTTGCCACGCCGCACGCCAGTCCAGTTGTATCGCGGGCCTGCACTGTCACAGTGTAGCTGCCCGGAGCTGTGAACCGGTGGCGGGCGACAGCGCCTGCTGCCTCGGACCCATCGCCGAAGCTCCAGTTTACCCGCAGGCCCTGCTTGTCGGGATCACTGGCATCTGTTGCGTCAAAGCGCACGACGTCATGCGCAGCACCAACCGGCACGGTTTGATCCGGCCCGGCATCCACCTGTGGAGCGCTATTCACCAACACCCGTGCGGTATCGGTGCCAATGGCACAGCTTTGTGCGCCGCTGTCATCCTGTACGCTTAGACGCACCTGCAGGTCAGCGGGTTGGTCAAAGACGTGTTCAACCGTTGGACCTTCCAGCCGGGAGCCATCGCTGAACTCCCATATCCACGCGACAATCTTGCCGTCCAGATCGCCCGAAGGGCCTGCATCAAACACCACGGTTTGACCGGGGCAAACGGTTCGGTCAGGTCCGGCAAAGGCTGTGGGCGCGGAATTGATGCGCACATAAACCTCTTCTGTGCGACGACTGTTTTGCAGCCCTGCGCCATCATCCAGCAACACGCTGATCGGGAAAAGGCCGGGTTTTGAAAACGCGTGTGAAACACTGGGCCCTGTGGCCGTGGTGCCATCACCAAACATCCAGTTCACCTTGGTGGTCTCGGATGCGGCCACTGTCCAAGGAACCTCTTCCGCCGGGCAAACCGGGGACGGTGCTTGCAACCCTGCCATGGGCGCAGGATTGACGGTGATCTGGCGTGTTGAAGTGGCACGGCTATTGCCGACCCCGGCGTCGTCGATAACTGTCAGAGTGACAGTATAGACCCCTGGTGTTTCAAACCGGTGAGCGGCCAAGACGCCTGCCGACGCGCTGCCATCGCCGAAATCCCAGGCAAACTGCGAGATTGCCCCGTCGCTGTCACGGGACTGGCCGGCATCAAAGCTAAGCGCCTGACCAACGGCCACGCTGTCGGGGACATCGATCTGCGGTTCGGGGGCGGCGTTGACAATAATCTTGCGCCGCGCCGTCAAAACACTGCACCCGGCGTTACCGCTTTCCAGGCGCGCCGTCAGATCGACGTAAAACACCCCTGGTTCGGCAAACACATGGCTGGCTTTGGTGCCGGTGGCTTTTGCGCCATCACTAAACTGCCATTCAAACGCCGAGGCGCGGGCACCGCTTAGTTTGTTCAGATCTGCGGTGTATTCTGCCGCGATTCCCGCAGCGGCGCGGGCCTTACCGGAAATGGCCAGCTCGGGGGCCGCGATCACGGTGACTTTGGCCACATCCGTATCAAACGGACTGCAACCTTCGCGGGCTTCTCCGGTTATCGTCAAGGTCACAGAATAGTCGCCGGGCCGCTCAAAGACATAGGCGGGCTTTTCACCGCTCCCGGTGCCGCCATCGCCTAAGGTCCAACTGAACGCGTTTACGGCGCCGTCGGCATCGGTCGAGCCCGATCCGTCAAAGCGCACCTGCTGATTGGTGCACACCGTCAGATCTTGGCCTGCGTCGGCAATTGGGCCTTCGCGGACCAGCGCCGCAATGCGGTCTATCGCCGTGCCGCGTTGGGTGCCGGTTTCATTTTGGATGCGCAAGGTCACCGGGTATGCGCCTGGGTTTTCATAGGTTTTGGTCGGATTGATCAGGTCTGAATTGGACCCATCGCCAAAATCCCAGGAATACTGCAGCAACCCGCCATCCGGGTCGGTGCTGGCAGAGGCGTCAAACAGGATCGGATCGCCAGAACAGACATCCCGGTTGCCACCTGCATCCGCCACGGGGCGGGCATTGATTGTGACGGTGGTTGCATCAACGGCCTTCGCATTGCTAAGCCCTGTGCCGTCGTCAACCCACAGGGTAACAGGGAAAATTCCGGATCGTGGATAAACATGGGTGGTGACACGACCAAACCCTCGGGCTAATCCATCGCCGAAGTCCCACTGATACATCAGCGCATCGCCATCGGCGTCGCTGGATTTCGAGGCGTCAAATTCGATCTGCAACAGGTCCGAATCTATTTCCGGCCCGGCCTCGGCCACCGGGCTGTGGTTGACACGAATGGTGCGATCATCGCCAGCCGTGGCGTTTGCAACACCACTGTCATCGGTCACCACCAGTTGGGCTGACCAGATACCCGGAGTCACATAGGCACGCTCGACCACTCTTGCATCCAGAGGCATTCCCAGGTCGTCAAATTCCCAGCGAAAGCCTGCCAAGGATCCGTCTGGGTCAAAGGACTGACCGGCGTCAAATGTCACGCTGTCCCCGGGGGCGATCAACAGATCGGCCCCGGCCACGGCCACGGGCTGGGCATTGACGGTGATCAAAACTTCGCTTTCATCCATCGTCGCCCCGCCGCGGAAGTCATCATAAACCGTTAGCCGGACGCGATTCAGCCCAGGGTTTGCAAAACTGTGGGCGGCCCGAACCTCCTGCACCTGGGTGCCGTCGGGAAAGGTCCAGACATGGTCTGAAATCGACCCGTCAGGATCAACCGAGGCCTGACCGTTGACCACGAACTCCTCACCCGGCGCCACGGTTTGCGGTGGGCCCGCATCGGCGATTGGGGCAGCGTTGATCGTCACCAGCATGGTATCCCGGTCCGTGTTCAGCGGGGAAGTGCTGTCATCGCGGACCACCAGCGACACCTCGTAGGTGCCGGGGCGCAGGTAGGCGTGAGATACTTTTTGTCCTGTCGCTGTAGCACCATCGCCAAAGTCCCAAATCCATTCTGTTACTTTGCCGTCGGCATCGACTGATCCGCTGCCGTCAAACAACACCACACTTGCCGTGACGTTCTGGTCGGGGCCAGTATCTGCGACGGGGGCCGCATCAATCTGGATCTGCATGGAAATGGTTTGCCGTGCCGAGGTTGTGCCGCTGTCGTCTACCACTGTCAGCGTGACAGTGTATTTCCCAGCCTTGGTCCAGGCATAATCGACAACCTTTCCTTCGCCGCGTGCACCATCGCCGAAATCCCACTGGTACGACAGAACCTCGCCGTCGGCATCGGTTGTCATACTGGCATCCAGCAAGGCCGCTTCGGACACAGAAACCGGTCGATCAGGGATGCTGAAATGGGGAACTGGCGGGGCATTTACACCCACGCGCATCCGGTCAATCGCGGTGTTGTTGATCACGCCGCTGTTGTCCTTCACCGTCAGCGAAACAAGATAATCACCAGAGGTGGTATAGTTATGCGTCACCTTGGCGCCATCAAGGATGGTGCCGTCGCCCATATCCCAGCTATAGGTTTCGATCGCACCGTCGATGTCATAACTGGCGGTCCCATCAAAACTGATAGGCCTGTCAACCACTGCCGACTGGTCCGTTCCTGCCTCGGCCACAGGGGGGAAGTTGACGGTCACCTTGCGTGTCTGAACGCCAATGTTGCAGGGATGGGCGCTGTCATCTTCGACACGCAGCACGGCGCGGTACTCACCCGGGGTATCATACGCCTTTTGCGCGTGGGCTCCGCTGGCCAATGTGCCGTCACCAAAGGTCCAGTGATACCGGGTGATCGGGCTATCAGAAGGGCGTGAGCCGGTGCCGTCAAATTCCAACATCTCGCCGGGGGCCACAATCGTGTCTGCGCCCGGCACTGCTATGGGCGCGTTTCGGACATGTACGTTCAGGTCAAGTTCGGCACCGCGCCCCGGGCGATCACCATCTTCAAGAATTCGCAACCGTGCGGTGTACATGCCAGGTTGGTCATAGCGATGCGCAACCACCGGATCGCTTGAGATCGACCCGTCACCAAAATCCCATATGAACGAAAGCGGTGTCAGACCTGTCGAGGCGGAGGCGTCAAATGCCACGGCGCGACAATCGGCCAGTGGACGGACGGTGCCTATGACACTGGGACGCGACGGGACTGGAGCGCGGTACGGCGGCATTTGCAGAGCAACTGGATCGCCCGCCGCATCAAATAAAGCCAGAGTCACGTCATTGGGCGTCTCAAAGCCACCTGACAAGCTAATCGCCAAATTGGTTTCTTCACTGTCAACCTGGTCCGATGTCCAGAAATCCTGTGCCGAGACACGCAGACCCAGATCAGCGTAATCATTCACCAGGGCGATATCGGCATTTGCGGCATCAAAACTCTGGACTGTAAACGGACCGGAGGCTGTGCCGCTGATCCGGATTTGCGTCGCAGGTTGGCCTTTTGACCAACGCACAGTCGGGCGGTAGGCAAACATGTCCAATCCGTCGGGCCGCAGATTGCGGTCGCGTGACAAGCTTACATCAAGGGAATATCCGTTTCCGTCATCTCCGCCTGCGCCCTGAACATCAATACGAAAAAATGCCCTGCCGTCGATCACTTCGCCTTGCGCAGCGAGCAGCCCGGCAAAGTTGACCCAGCGCCCATCGGTTTGTTTGTCGTTTCGCCAGGTGGTTTCTTTCAGCATCCGTCCAGGGCCGGTAACGGGCGTCATGTCCGTGCGACGCGGTTCTCGGGCGCCGTCGGCAACCGGTTGCGGGCGATCCGCCTTTGAAAACGCGCCTGATCCGCCAAACACCCGAAAGACCGTCCTGGAATTGCCAGTACCGCCATAGGTGAAATCGCCCGACCCGGAAACCTCGGGGTCAAACACCCGCACATAAAATCGGTTCTTCATCCCGGCGGGAAGGCTGAAAAAGATCTGCTCGCGCCGATCAACATCGCCTTCGCGACTTGGCGCCAAGGCTCCATAGACAACCAGCAGCCCGTCCATCGATCCTGGAGTCTGAGCGGTGGCAAAACTTGATGAAAACCCAGCCAGGAAAAACGCAGCCGCAGCAAGTTTACTTGCCATTCCCATGACGAACTCCTTCTTCTCCAGCCTTATGACAGCCGGTATCTTCATTGAAACGCCGTGTTGCCGGCATAATCTTCGATAATCAATTCAATCAATTTCAGCTCTCCGGATTCCGGCGGCAGGCTGGCACGGCACAGCTGGCTGATAGCATCGCAGCGCAGGAACCCATCCCGTTCGATCCCGCCGATCGAGATCACGTAGGGGGCCGCCTGGCGTAACCCGCTGGCGTCCGTGGCTTCGACCTCTAACTCGATCGATCCACTGATGCCCTTGGGGCGGTGAAGAACGGTGCGCAGGATTTCTGGCGGGTCTACATCCAGCAGGACTTCCAGATGTGTCAACCTGACGTTGCCAGTGGCATCGCTGGCCACCAGATCAAATTTGTTTTCGCCCGTGTTCAGAGTCAGGGCCAAATCGAACCGGCCGTCGGCCAGCGGGACCTGGGTGCCGTTCATCTCAAGCGTGGCAGCGTCCGACGCTGTGCCATGCAGGTGAATTATCAAATCCCCTGTCACGCGCGGCGGCGGCAGGTCCAGCACAATTGCGGGTGGGTCTTGATCCTGGATCGTGGTAAAGGTCAGCTGTCCTTCGATTGCGCCGCCGGGCGCCAGAATTTCGATCGAATACTCCTGCGGCTGAACGCCTGCTGGAACCACAAATTGTACTTGCCCGTCCATCTCTACCAAGGTTCGCACCAACTCGGCCCCGCCCTTCGCGCGCACCAACACGGCAGAGCCCGGATTGGCATTTGTGACGCCTTGCACCGACAATTTGTCCGATCGAGTGGCCAGTGACGCCCCAACCCGCGGGATTTGATCCGACAGGGTAATATCGACGGTTGCCGCCGGACGGTACACAACATTCAAGCGGCGGGTGCTTTGATTGCCCGCTAGATCGCGCGCCAAAACGGTGATTTCATTATCGCCCAAGTGTAAATCAACGCTGCGTTCAAAACTGCCATCATCGGCAATTCCCAGGGTGTCACCGTTCAAATCCAGCGCCGCATCCGCTTCGGTTGCGCCAAACACGTTGACGCTGGGCTGCGTCACGATGGTGTCCGGCGCCGGGCTA
>JBLINN010000178.1:0-8775 GCA_047639325.1 Paracoccaceae bacterium
AGGAGGCTCAAACGCTTGATTTATTGTGATTTATTCCGGTAAGAGGTGGCTTCTGGATTCCGGGTGGCTTCCCAAAAAAATCAACCTGTCGCTAGAGATATTCCGCGCCTCGCCCCCCCGTATACGTTTACAGCGGGAAGGGACCCGTTCAATATCAATGGGTTAGGAGGCGCGGTTAATCATCCCATGGCGCCGAAGCTAAGGATGGTTCCCTGTACGACTGTTTTTTCTTTGGGTTCTGCCATGGCTCGTCCTTTCTAGGGGCACGGCCCAACAGAGGGGACGGAGCATGCTTGGGAAGGCCCCATTTCTTTCGAACCCAGTCGTCGAACAGGTGTTCCATTTCCGACTGGGTCAGGCTCCAGATGCCAAGCCGTTCAATGGCTGCCTCGACCCGCCTCTCGGCCGCCTCGGGCGACATGTTGAACCATTCGCCACGAATGTTGTAGTCGGCAAAGCCGTTCTTGAAGCCGCTTTCGATCCGCGTCGCAACAGCAATGCCGGGAAGCCACCAGAAACGGTGAAAAACAAGCTCGTGGAAATGGCTGGACTGGATGGTTGCGATCCTGCGCACAGGATCTTCGGAGATCCCGATCTTGACCGGCGCGCCTCGCACTGGCTTCAAAAGATACACTGTGTGAAAGCCATTGGCCCGGACATAGTCGCGGAAGCCGATGGGACGTATGTCCATCATGAAATGACAATCCTGAAGTGAGTTTTCCAGTTGGCGAACTGCTTTTCTTCAACCGCACAATTCCCAGCCTATAAAATTCATAAGGCCCTGGAGCGAATTTGTCTCGTGTTGCGATGTCTCGCGGAAAACTGTCTCATGTACCCGAAAGGAGTTGACAGGTTTCAGGTGTTCATGTGGGCAACGGCTCGGTACCACGATCCAGTAGAGCAAGGTACCCACGCACGCGTTCACCGCCTGCGCTTGTTTCAACGAAAGTACCCAATCTTTGATTACGCTCTTCCGTCATGGTGCGAACCTTTAATAACCATTGAGTCTTATCAAAGCGTGCAACCGAAAACTTGAATAGTGATTGCCGTCTATTCAAGGTCCACGCACTTTGGAGATCACAAACTTCATGGATCTCTTTGATGGAACGCTACGCCCGTTCAGCCGCCAAGCAATAACCGCCAGTCCATATTCCAAGCGTCGGTTCGCGGTCGGCCTGCTGACTCCCAGTTCCCAACAGATGGGCTTCCACGGCGTGCCATTTGCGCGCAACCAGACAAGGCGTGCGTCGTCTTTCTCCAACCACCGCAGCCACAACAGCGCTTCTTCCGCCTGCGTGATTTCGCGTGGGCTGGGTCGCGGGCGCTTCATCGAAGGTTCCTGACCCACCTGATCAGAGAAGCTGTACTCGTACTCCGGCCAAATCCTGGCGTATCCTTTCGGCATCACGCCGGGCATCTGGCGCATGACGTCGGCTGCCAGCTCCAACCGGTCCTGCACCCGGGTGATTGTCCAGTCAGTCATGGCTTGCTTCCTTTTCCCCGAGGCATTTGCCGTACAATTTCTCACCAAGCTGGCGGACCATTTCCCGTTCGGGCCATGTGAGGCGTTGGTCATCCAGCGACACCGCCAACAGACCTTGTTCCTTCCAGCCATCGCATTTGACCTGATCGGGATTGCGGCGACTGCCACCGTAGCCACGGGGGGTGAAGCTCATGCCGTTCACACCACACCTCCCCCGGTTTCAATTGCCCAGAACAGGATCGCGATGGCATCGGCCTCGTTGTCATCCTTGGGGTCAAATCCGCGTGCACGGGCCGCATCTATCATCGCCTGCTTCGGGGCATTGCCTCGGCCTGTCGCGGATTTTTTGATCGTGCCAACCGGCACTCCCTGATACGGAACACCGCGCAATTCAGCCCATGCGGTCAGGACCGCCATCAGCCCGCCAAAAACGTGCGAGGCGTCCGTGCCGAGATGTCGCCTGACTTCTTCGTAATGGATTGCCTCAAACGGTCCTGCGAGCCTGTCCATTTCGCTCAGCCAGTTCGTGAAGCGCAAATATCGCATGCCGCCGCCATCAAAGCGGCTGGGTTTGAACGATACCGTACCACTGGTGATCAGGCCGTCGTAGCCGCGCAAGGCCCAACCGGTCGTTGTGCCAAGATCGAGGGCAAGGACAGTTTTCGCGCTGCCATGAGTGTCGGCCAGCGCATCGCCAGAGATGTGTTCTTGTGTGTTCATTTTGAAGGCTCATCAATTCGAATGGGCCTTCGGCTTTGGTCACGGCCATAATACTGGCCCGGAGTCTGGCGAACAAGAAAATTCGCCCGACAATGGGGTGTCACCGCCTGTCACCATCTGTCACCAGCTTTTTCGTTGAATGGTGACAGAATTTTCCCTTTGAAAGTAATACTTTCACCACTGTCACCACCTGTCACCACCTAATCACTTTGTACATATGAGGGAGTATGTATTCGGGGCAAAACACACCTGTATATGTATAAGAGAGGAAGATGGCCGTTTTACTGGTGACAATGGTGACAGCGTTGTTTTTATTGATCTTTTCCTGTCACCATCAAATGATGAAGATGGTGACAATGGGTGGGTGGTGACGGAGCGAACGAAAAAGGGCACCCTAGTGTTCGGCACCTGACACAAGATTCCCAGTATGTCTCTGGTGCGACCCAGTTGGTCGGACAAAGATTCAAGGGGCAGCTATGCGGACCTTCCAGCCGTTCGCCGCGACCGCGAAATCTCAGGGGTTGCGAGCGCAGCATTCGACATGAAGGGCGGAGAGCGGTAGTTCGCTGCAATCGCGAACTTGATAGGGCATACCCGGGAAGCGGACCTCCAACGGGTGGCAAGGTGAAGACCACGTGGAAATATGCCACGGGCAGCAGGTCCTCGGCACGCGCCCCAACGGTTCGCGCGCTGCCGGACCCTGACACTTCGGGCAGTGCCGGTTCTTGCAGGAATTGTAAGCGATATGTTGGTAGCCGCAGCCGGGTCGGTTGGAACCTGCGACTAGCGGACGCTCACTTTCAGAATAAATGGGACTCGGTGTCTTGGTATTGTCATGGCACATCGGTCAGTCGAACAGCAATTAAACTGACCCCAAAAGGCCGCGGCGAAACCGTGGATCGAAAATTGCCAACAAAATGTCCGTTAGAAAATTCAAACTAATAATCGACGCGGTTAACAAAAACAGGATCGCTGCGGCAAGTGCTTGATCGTTCGACTGCACAAGCGACTGCAACAACAATGACCCAGCTTCTGTCAGGGTCAGGATCATTGCAACGATTGGCAGTTCGTTAAACACGCGATTGAGGTCGAAACCCAAGGAATTAACGATCGGACCGAGGGCATGGCGCGCCGGGTACCGCCAGAGCAACTGTTGTCCAGATAGTCCCCGCGCCCGTGCGGCTGTGACGTATAGCTTATTGTATTCATCCGACATCAGGGCACGCACAGTCTGCAAGGCGATTGCGGTCGCTGACCACCCGAGAACGAATACTGGAATCCAGGCATGCGACAGAAGATTTACAAATTTGTCGTATGACCATGGGACGTCTTGGTATTCTCGGCTGAGCAACCCCGAGGGCGTATTGCCGAAATAAACAGACCACGCCAGTATTATGATCAGCGCGAGCAGGAAGTTTGGGATTGCCAGGCCGAGATAGGAAAAAACCCTGAGGATACTAATCAGGGTGCGGTTGTTGGCAGTGGCTGAGTAGATACCTACGGGTATGGCAATGAGGTACGCCAACAGCAACGATGACAAACAGAGCCCGAGCGAAACCCAGAATTTTGTTCCCAGTAATAAAGTAATCGGTTTTCGCAAGACGCAAGAATAGCCAAAATCACCATGTACAACTACGGCTGTAACCCAGTTCACCCAGCGAATGAAGAAGGGTTTGTCCAAAGGAATAGGGATTTGCATAAAGTTGAAGAACGTTCGGCAGCGTTCATTGTATTGCACCGGACTCAGCTCCATCAAAGTGAAGACGATCAAGGTCACCATGAGCAACGAGATGATTGCCAAGATAAATCGCATTCCCACGAAACGGATAAACTGCAACATTGTGCCACCTCCGCATCTTCTCGACTTAAGCCAATGCTTGGCAACAATCTTAGCACAGTTCTCTTTTGGTGTCTCGAACCTTGCACTTCGAACAAATCGCAAACGCAGCATTATCCCGCACTGTGATCACTCAGAAAACCAAAATGCTGCGCAATGAACAAATGTCAGCAATGCGAAAGCTGCAGCGCAGCATTCGAAACCGACGCAGGAGGCGGCTATGGGCCGGTCGCTACAGGTTTAATTTTCTGCACTTGCGAAACTCTGCGGTGCAGCATTCGGAAAAGAGGGCTCCTAGCCGTCATCTGACAGTTTCGCTCAGGGATGCTGGACCCGTGTCCGACACTCTGCTTCAATCGGGAATCTTGTGTCAGGTGCCGAACACTAGCGAGCGCCCTTTCCAGTCTGATTGTGCAATGGCCGAATTGGGGTCAGTCGGTCTCTTTGCGATATCGCCATTCCCGTGCTTCTCCGATCCGGCGTTGATACCGCTTCCAATTTCTAGACTTCAGCCACGAGCCTGCGCGCATTTGATCCGGTTTCGTCCATCGCGCCGCCTCAATCCCGATGGCATCCGCCAATATCTCGCCGACAGATACATCGCTCAGCGGCTCAGCGCGCTCGAACTCTTCATGCTGCCAGTCATCGACGCCTGCGTACCCGGGGTTAACGCTCTGCACCTCATGGGTCAGCCAGCGGTCAATCAGCCCGTCCCAGGCGTCCGACTGATAGCGCTTGTCCTGCTCGTCGCGCGCGGCTTTGAGCAGGTTCTTGTCCTCAAGCCACCAAATCGCCCCGGATTTGAACCGCGCCACCGCCTCAGCCCAAAGCTGATCGCGGTCGCGGGCGAGCCCTTTGACGTCAATGTCGCCGCACCGAATGGGCCAAAAGCGCCGGTTCCCGGTCTCGTCGCGCAGATAGGTGTCGGGATTAACGGTACCCGCGAACACGCATTGCCGTTTGATCTCGACCGTATGGCGGCCATAGGGCGGGCGGAACCGGTCGGTGGTCCGGGTCAGGAACGCCTTGATGCGCGACACCTCGGCGCGGCCGATCGCATCGAGTTCGGCGATTTCAACGATCCAGACGCCCTGCATGTGGATGGCCGCATCCTTGGATCCGAGGTCCGGCAGCTCATCCGTGAACCATTCCTCGCCTGCGAGAATCTTGAGGGCGGTCGATTTGCGCGCGCCTTGCTCCCCTTCAAGGATCAGCATGTGGTCGGCCTTGACACCGGGGCGGAAAATACGCGCCACAGCCGAAATCATCCAGAGCCCGCCCATGGCGTGGGTCAACTCCGTGGGGGCAGCGCCGAGGTACTGGCTGGTCCAGCGTTCCAGTCTGGGCGTGCCGTCCCAGTTGAGGGCCTCAAGATAGGCGCGCACCGGGTGGATGCGAATGTCGCGGGCAACGGCACTGACCGAACGGCCCACCACCAGGGGTGCGACATTGACCTCGCGGTGCTGCAACCATTCGGCGGCGCGGATATCATCAGCATCGTCCCATGGGCGCGGATAGGTTGCCCCGGTTTCCTCCCCTGTATCATCCCAAGGCAGCGCGCCAAGAACCGTCACTTCCTGAGCAAACTCGTCAAACGCGATCGTACCGGCGAATGCGGGATCCGAATTCAACGCCATGATGACATTGGCCTCATTACGCTCCGGCGTGCCGGAAAGGTCGAGCCGCAATCGATTGGACCAGGCCGGTCGTGCGGTGGGCCTCATGAGATCGCCGGTGCTGTTGAGCCGACGGCGCAAGACCCCGAGCTGTTTGTCGAGAATGGAAATGGCAATCCCGGTGCGGATCTTGATCAGCGACAGGATATGCCGCTCTTCCATGGGTTCAAGCCGCGCCTTGACGATGCGGCCCATCAGCATGCCGAGCGCGGGAAGGTCCGGCGGGTTTGTGAGCGCCTCGGTTTCTGCCGCAAGTGTATCGGCTGCATTTTCTGGCGAGACAGCGGACGTCGTGGCCGGAGCATCAGATGTGCCTGGCACCACCACCGGTGTCGACGTGTCGTAATCGGCACTCACCGCCCCTTTGACGAGATCATCGTTGAAATCGTCACCGTTGAGCGGTGCTTTGACCCGGTTCGGGATGTCCGCCATGTTCAGGCGGTCGGAAAGCGTGGCGGCCGCCTGACGACCTGCATCGCCAGCATCGGCGTAGATGGTGACGTGCCGCGTTGCTTCGGGCCATTTGAACCGCGCCAACCCATCGGCCGAAAGCGCCGCCCAACTTGCCACACCGAAGATCGCATGCACGGCCAATGCCGTCTCGATGCCTTCCGCCACCCCAAGATGACCATCCTCGGGCATCGGGAACAAGCGCACGGCGGCCTCAGCGATGGTACCCAGCATTTTCTTGCCAGCGGGTGCCTTGCCGCTGCCATCCTCGAGCAGAAAGGTGCGGTGAATGCCCCCCGCGGGGCTGCCATCGACCAGGCGGGGAATGACAACCATCCCGGGCCAGCCGCAACGGCTTTCATAATCGGTCAGATCGCCGTGGAACAGAAGATCCGGCGTGCACGGATCACCGAGCCCGCGCGATTGCAGGTAGGTTTCTGCCACGCTGCCAGCAAGCGGCTGACAGTCTTTCAGAATGCGGCGGATTTCCAAGCTGTGATCGGGGCGAGCGGGTGTGGTCTGACGAGGCCGCATGGGTATGTCCCGCTCCATATGGGCCAATCGTGCGGCCTCATCAAACAGACGTCCGTCCGTCATGCCGGTGGCGTGATAAATCAGATCGACGGGTCCTGCGCGTTCGCCGGTTGCAAAATCATAGCCCCAACCTGCGTAGGGGCCATCGAGATGGAGAATGCAGGAGCCCTCCTTCAGCGCAGGCCGCCCGGTCAGATCCGCGCATCGAAGGGCCCGCCGGTCATGCGTAAGACGCGCCTCGGGGAAAAGCGAGGGCAACCAGTCGCATGCCGTGTCGGCAAGCCGGTCCTTTATCGCGCGCAGGTCATGGCGCGCAGGCGGTGACCAGACATCGTTGAGATCGATCATATTCTTCCCCTCACGCCAACAACACGAGGCCGCGTTCCGCGCGGGTGATCGCCGTATACAGCCAGCGTCGGCGATCGAGCTCGCTGCGCCCGAGCCCGTCATCCCAGACGATCACGTTTTCCCATTGGGACCCTTGCGCCTTATGGGCGGTAATTGCCCAGCCGAAGGTCGCCTCGGTCAGGAGCTTTTTGTCTTTCCAGTCCCGGTCATTCCGGTCGCGATCAAAGGCGATGTGGTCCTCGAAATGTCCCTTGTAGATCCAAAGGCGGTCAGTGCGCACATCGCGGCCCGTGCGTCCGCCGTTATCTTTGGACCCGACACGGCGGCCACCCTCATCCGTCACCGCAGCCGAGAAATAGAGGCTGCCTTCATCCACAATATCCTCGAGCGTCAGGAACATTCCGTTGATCAGCCCGAGGTCATGCTGGTTCTTGAGACAGATGATTTTCTCAGGCGCACCGGTCGGAAGCATCGTGCCCGAAAGACCCGCGGCGGCGCGCATCGCGTTATTCAGTTGCAAACGCGTCGCGTTCATCCCGCAGATGAGCTGACCGCCGCACAAGGCCTGTTCCGGTGTGATATCACCCTTGTGCATCTTGGCGACATGCGCGTCATAGCTGCCAAACCCGATCGGTTGCCCCTCGCGCGCCATGGTGGCCAGACGAATGATCGCGCTTTCGGCAGCCTGGCGGTGGATTTCCGTCAACATGATATCGGGGGCAACATTGGTGAATGCGCCTGCGCCCTTGATCGGTGGCAGTTGCCCAGGGTCGCCCAGGACCAGGATCGGTTTTTTGAAGCTCATCAAATCGCGCGCCATGTCTTCCCCCACCATGGACACCTCGTCGAGCACGATCAGCCTGGCATCCGCGGCGTCGCTCGCGGGGTTGAGGGCAAAGCGTGGCTTTTTCATCGCCGATAGCGCCTGGCGCATCGCCTCGATGCCCGCCTCTGCCGCCGTTCGATCAAACCCGCTCAGTGTGCGAATTTCGATCTCGGCGGCGCGAACCTTGCGGGTGGCCGCCTCGATTTCTTCCTCGGTTGCTTCAGATACCGAATAAATCAGGCTATGGATCGTTCGCGCGGGCGTGCCCTTTCGGCTCAGCACCAAAGCCGCTTTGCCGGTAAATGTCGCGGTGACAACGCCGGGCACGCATCCCCCCTGACGATCAGAGCAATGAGGGGAAAGGCCAAGTTCATCGAGAACGAATTTCAGAACGGTACTCTTGCCGCTACCGGCATAGCCAAAAAGCCGCAGAACCTGCTGCGCGTGGGTTCGGGTCTCAAACCATTCCTTGACCTGCCGGATGGCCGCTGCCTGCTGAGCCGATGGGGTAAACGATGTCATGTGGATGGTCCTTTCACGATGTAATCCTTGACCACGTAGTCTTTGAGCACGCCGCCGCGCGCGAGGTCGCCGACCTGGCACTGGTTGATGAATATGCGGCGACCGTCGGCGAGCTGGCGCCAATGGCCGCGCCGGATATGCCACCGCGGGCTGGCATGGGTGCCGCCGAGAAGGGCATGACTAGCCCGCGCGCGATCGAGGTCGATCGTAATCTGGTGCCAGGTCCAGCCGCGAACACCGGCCTTGGCGTATCTCCGGCGCAGTGCTGGCGTTACCTTGCGCTCTTTCACAGCCCCGGCATGGGCCAGAATGGTGAGGGATCGCCAGACGATGCTGGCGACGACCTCGTTATAGATCGCTGCCTCCTCCTGGGTGAGCT
>JBLINN010000179.1:0-8768 GCA_047639325.1 Paracoccaceae bacterium
CACAATCTGCGCCCCCCATACCGGGGGGGGGGGGGGCCGCCCCCCCCCCCCCCCCGGATCGGATCACCACCGGTGATCCGAAAACCCTGTGCATCGCCGCACATATCCGGTTCACCAACCCAAAGTTGCCTAACCAAACAGCTCTCCCTACCTTAGCCATACCCGCAAAGGAGACACCCCATGTCGCTCAGACCCCTGATTGAGACCCGCCAGGCCACCCCCACACTGGAAGGCGCCGGAGTCAAACTGCACCGCGCCTTCGGATTCCAGGACCCATCGGAGCTGGACCCGTTCCTGCTGTTCGACGATTTCCGCAACGAACACCCCGAGGATTACCTGAACGGGTTCCCCTGGCACCCGCATCGTGGCATCGAAACCATCACCTATATCCTTAGCGGCACCGTCGAACACAGCGACAGCCTGGGCAATTCCGGCGCGCTGGCGGCGGGCGACATCCAATGGATGACCGCCGGGTCCGGCATCCTGCATCAGGAAATGCCACAGGGGAACGCCGCCGGGCAAATGCACGGCTTTCAACTTTGGGGCAACCTGCCAGCCGCGCAAAAGATGACAGCGCCGCGCTATCAGGATGTCACCAGTGCCGATATCCCGGTGATCACCGATGATGACGGAACAAGCGTCAAAGTGATCGCGGGCTCGTTCTGGGGCCAGTCCGGCCCGGTCGATGGTATCGCCAACGACCCGCAATATCTTGATATCTCCATCCCGCCGGGCGTCACAAAAACCCTGCCCGTCGACACCTACCGCCGCGCCTTCGCCTATATCTTCGACGGCACGGGCCAGTTCAGCGACGCCGCAGCCCCGACAGGCGTGCTGGTGGAAAAACATGTGGCAGGTCAGGAGGCCAATATTCGCGACATGTCAGGCAACCGCACCCTGATCCGCTTTGGCACCGGCGATTCCATTTCCGTTCAGGCAGGGCCAGACGGCCTGCGCTTTCTGCTGATCTCGGGCGCCCCGATTGAGGAACCTGTCGCCTGGCACGGACCAATTGTGATGAACACTCGGGCCGAATTACAACAAGCCTTTGCCGAACTGCGCAACGACACGTTCATTCGCCCCGCCCACTAACCGCATCCCCTCGCGGCTGGTGCGCTGAAGCACACCCTACAGGCGAGCGGCCTGCGTAGGGTGTGCATTCTGCGCACCGCTACGTCTGAATTCGGGCCGCGCCCTAGTCCGGGGCCACCGCCTTGCGTACCATGTCCCAATAAATCGCTTCGACCTCGGGCTGCGACAACCGCCCGCCTGCGCGGTACCAGGTGTTCACGCCGGTCAGCATCGCAATCACCGCCAACGTGGCGATCTTGGTGTCCGGCACCGAAAACACCCCTTCCTGCACCCCGTCGCGCAGGATCGCTTCCAGCTCATCCTCGTAAGACCGTCGCAGCGCCTCGATCGCCGCGAAATTTTCGGGCGTCAGATTGCGCAGTTCCATGTAGGAAATGAACACCGCATCCAGCCGGTCCAGGTGAAAGCGGATGTGGAACCTTGTGAAGTCTTCCAACTGGGCCAGCGCACCAACCTCTGGCACACGACCCGAGCGTGCCGCCAGCAGGTCCTGCATATGCTGTTGCATCAGACCAAACAGCAGGCTTTGCTTGTCGGGTGTGTAATTATACAGCGCCCCGGCCTGCACCCCAACTTCGGCCGCGATCTGGCGCATCGACACCGCCGCATAGCCGTGCCGGGCAAACAACCGCGATGCCGCATCCCGGATGCGCGGGCCGGTGATATCTGAATGCGATCCGGTGGTACGTGCCATGCCCATCACGCTATCTGAACGGGTGTTCATATAAAACCCCTGCTTGCGCCTTTTGTGCGAAGCGGGCATCAACAGATCAACCGCCGAAACCGGAGCCCAAATGCCCGCGCCCAGCCATCCTGCCCACCGCCCAATGGCAGTCGTTTTCCTGTTGGCCTTGCTCACAGGCTGCGCCCAAGTGCCCGAGTTGGACGCAACCGTGCCGGATCACCTGCGCGATGCTGCCTACCCGGCGTTGATACCGCTGGACGGCTCGTTGGCGCCCAATGTCCTGCCCGCAGACGCCGCATCCGAAATCGAAGACAGCCTAGCTGCGCGTCGGGACCGCCTGCAGGCGCGCGCCAAGCGGCTGAACACCCCGATTGTCGATCCCGGGATCTAGGCCCGGATGAAGGCCGGAATATCGCGCTAACCGGCGGCATCTGGTGCGTTGCTCCCCCCGTTGCCCCCCCGGTTGCTCCCCCCGGTTGCCCCCCCCATTGAACCGCCCCATTGAACCGGCTAAGGCACGTTCAAAGTACATGCACAGGGATTCAGCCACATGACACACGCTTTGCGCCTTGGAATTGCCGGTTTGGGAACAGTGGGCATCGGCGTTGTCCGCATCGTCCGCCAACAGGCCGCCTTGCTGTCGGCCCGCACCGGGCGCGAGATCGTGATCACCGCCGTATCAGCACGCGACGCGGGCAAGGATCGCGGCATCAACCTGTCGGGCTATGCTTGGGAAAGTGACCCGGTGGCGCTGGCCACGCGTGATGATGTGGACGTGTTTGTCGAACTGATCGGCGGCGCGGATGGCCCGGCCAAGGCCGCGACCGAGGCCGCGCTGACGGCAGGCAAGGACGTGGTAACCGCCAACAAGGCGATGCTGGCCCTGCACGGACAGGAACTGGCCGAAATGGCCGAGGCCGCAGGCCGGATGATCCGGTTCGAGGCCGCCGTGGCCGGTGGTATCCCGGTGATCAAGGCGCTGACCGAAGGTCTGGCGGGCAATGAAATCACCCGCGTCATGGGCGTGATGAACGGCACTTGCAACTATATCCTGACCCAGATGGAAGCCACTGGACAGGGGTATAACGCGCTGTTCGAAGAATGCGCCAAGCTGGGCTATCTTGAGGCCGATCCAAACCTGGATGTCGGCGGCATTGACGCGGGGCACAAGCTGGCGCTGCTGTCGTCCATCGCTTTTGGCACCAAGGTCAATTTCGACGGTGTTGAACTGGAAGGCATTCAGCGGATCGAGCTGGAGGATATCCGCGCTGCCGCCGATATGGGGTTCCGCATCAAGCTGCTGGGGCTGGCGCAACAAAGCGCGCGCGGGCTGGAACAGCGGATGCAGCCCTGCCTGGTGCCCGCCAATTCCCCCTTGGGCCAGCTTGAAGGCGGCACCAATATGGTGGTGATCGAAGGCGACGCCGTAGAGCAGATTGTGCTGCGCGGCCCCGGTGCCGGACAAGGCCCCACCGCCAGCGCGGTGATGGGTGATGTCTGTGATCTGGCGCGCGGCCTGCGCATCCCGGTCTTTGGCCAGCCAGCCGCAACCCTGAAACAGGCGACTGCTGCCACCACCGGCCTGCCTGCGCCGTATTATCTGCGCATGGCACTGTTGGACAAACCCGGCGCGCTGGCCAAGATCGCGACCATTCTGGGCGAGGCCGGAATTTCGATCGACCGGATGCGGCAATACGGCCATTCCGAGCCCACGGCGCCCGTGCTGATTGTCACCCACAAAACCACCCGCGCCGCGCTGGACGAGGCATTGCAAGCGATGGATGGCACGGATGTGATGGCATCGGCCCCGGTGGCCTTGCGGATCGAGCATCTTTGAAATGACGGCCGGTCAACGCTTGCTTTGCTCAGCCAAGGGGTCACATGGGTGTTTTGGCCAGATGCCCGCAACAAGCCCATATATGCCGCATGCCAACTGAGACAAAATATGACCTCGGGTGAGGCAGCAGAAAACGCTTAGACGAGGTCAATCAGACGCGGAACGACGAATAACACCACCCCATGAGGCGGTGTTATTTGGCATTTCAGATGGCGCTACGCCCATCCGAGCTGCTTGAGGGAGTGACCATCGTTCCAGATTTTGGTCATACGGGTGATCTTGTCGCCTTCAAATTCCATGACATAAGCGTAATCGGCAGCAACTGCGTTGCCGGTTGGTGGGACCGGACCGCCCTCTCCAGTCTGGGTCCCCTTGAAAATGGCAGTGGCTGTCACGATGCTTCGTTCGTGATCAGTCGAGAATGATTTCAGGTCGTAGTGGCCGTCCGGAACTGGCGTCAATAGCCCTGCCATCCAGCCGGTATACCCTTCGACCGTCGATATGTCTGCCAGCGCATCTGCCTGGCATGAAAAGGCGGCACCCTCGTGACAATAGTTCTTGCATGCCTCCCAGCCTTTGCCGGTTTCGCAGGCGTCAAAGAACGCCATTGCAGTCTCGGAAATTGTCATCATTTCACTCCTTGTCCATTTCTTTTCTTACTCTGGTTCGGTGCTCCGCGTGCGGGGTCGCCGAATAATCCAGTTATAAATCAAATATTTTAAAATCGATATTTTAAATTTTAAAGTCGTCGACTTTAGTCGCGCAGAGCACACATGATCACATCATAAATTTTTGAAATCAGAGGTTTTTTATTGTCATGCCGTCCATACAGCACGGCACCATGAACACAGAAAACGACAAACCCCGCTAGCTGTGCCGGGTCTTTGTCTGGTCCGATATCTCCGTCTGATTGCGCGTTGCGCAGGGCGGTTTCGACCAGTGATTCGATTTCGGCGCAAAACTCGCCGACCTTCGTTGCAGCGTCGGAGCTGATCACATGCTTTTGCGCCAAATGGTTCATCATCAAGCAGCCCTTGTATTCCATTCTGGCTGCACCGGTCATGACATTCATAAGAAAAGTCTCGACACCGGCCATGTTGGGATTGTTGACCAGGACCTGATACCGTGGGCCAATGACATGGCCGCGATAGTATTCGAGCGTCTCAAGAAAGAGACCGCTCTTGTCCCCGAACTCCTTGTACATGCTGGCGGTATTCAGTCCGGTTTCGCGGACAATGTCACTAACAGAGGTCGCCTTGTAGCCGTTCTGCCAAAACACCCCCATGGCCTTTTCGACCACTGCGTCTCGAGTATATGTTCTGGGTCTACCCATATTGCCATTCTAAAACGTCCGCTTGAAAACCTCAATAGACCCTCGGCAGCACGTTCAAACACCACCCCTTGCCAAGCATCCGTATTCGTGGATCTCAGGATCGAAGTATCCCAACGAAAGAAAGCTCAACATCCTCTGTTCAGTCGGGTAAACCAAATTGCCCGAATTCTTGAACAACGCCTGTAGGACGTGTAAACAGCAGTCGCTTTTGTAAGCCATTCATAGATCCGGACCCTATCCAACCGAACCTGCCACCAGGTTCTGTTCTGCGCCTTTTTTTGGGCGCCCCGGCACACCCCCGCCTAGCAACCCGGCATTGACCCTTGCGGGGTAGGCGTGGCGCGGGCTATGTCGGCGCAAGCAATTTATGACGAAAACAGGACAAATTTGATGGATTCATCTTCTCAACCCGACTTCAATGACCGCATGTTGTCTTTGGGCCTGGCCCGTGTCGCCGAACAGGCCGCACTGGCCTCGGCTGCGCTGATCGGGCGCGGCGACGAAAAGGCTGCCGATCAGGCCGCTGTTAATGCAATGCGCGAACAGTTGAACCTGTTGGACATTGCCGGAGTTGTGGTGATTGGTGAAGGCGAACGGGACGAGGCCCCGATGCTGTTCATCGGCGAAGAGGTCGGCACCGGCAAAGGCCCCGGCGTCGATATCGCGCTGGACCCGCTGGAAGGCACCACGCTGACCGCCAAGGATATGCCCAACGCGCTGACGGTGATTGCGATGGGGCCACGCGGGTCGATGCTGCACGCGCCGGACGTATATATGGACAAGCTGGCGATTGGTCCGGGGTTTGCGCCCGGCGTGGTGACGCTGGATATGTCGCCGGTTGAGCGGGTCAACGCGCTGGCGGCGGCCAAGGGCTGCAAGCCGTCGGATATCACCGTGTGTATTCTGGAGCGTCCGCGCCACGAGGCGATGATTGCTGAAGTGCGCCAAACGGGTGCGGCGATCCGGTTGATCACCGATGGCGATGTGGCCGGGGTGATGCATTGCGCGGAAGCCGAGACCACCGGGATTGATATGTATATGGGATCAGGTGGTGCACCCGAGGGTGTTTTGGCGGCGGCGGCGTTGAAATGTATGGGCGGGCAGATGTTTGGCCGCCTGTTGTTCCGCAATGATGACGAGCGCGGGCGTGCCACCAAGGCCGGGATCACCGATTTCGACCGGATTTACACCGGCGAAGAAATGGTGACGCAGGATGTGATCTTTGCCGCCACTGGTGTGACGGGCGGCACTTTGCTGCCGGGTATCAAGCGCGAGGCGGGTTGGGTGACCACGGAAACTTTGCTGATGCGCTCTAAAACCGGGTCGGTGCGGCGGGTGCAGTACCGCAGCCCGGTTGATGATCTGGTCTGATCCTCTGGTGGCAGGCGCTGGAGCCTCCCTTATCGGGCCAGCAAGTGGGCCCCGCCAGGCAGTGGACGAGAGTATTTAAGACAAGAAAAAGGGGTCGGGTCCGTAAGGGTCCGGCCCTGTGTGCATATCAGGCAAGGGGTGGGCAGTATGGCGTTTCTGGGGGTTGAGAAATCGCTAAGCGGGCGGCGCTGGGTTGGGCCTTCGGTCGAGGTCGAGCGGACAAGCGAGGCGATGGCGCAGGATACTGGCCTGCCGCGCGCGGTGTGTCAGGTGTTGGCGCGGCGCGGGGTTCTTGCGGGCGAGGCGCAGGCGTTTCTGACGCCGACATTGCGGGATTTGCTGCCGGATCCCCGTGGGCTGAAGGATATGGAAAAGGCGGCGGCGCGGTTTCTGGTCGCGGTGCGCGCACGGCAACGGATTGCGGTATTTGCGGATTACGATGTGGATGGCGGCAGTTCGGCGGCTTTGCTGATCACCTGGCTGCGCCAGATTGGCCAGAATGCAACGCTGTATGTGCCGGACCGGATTGATGAAGGCTATGGGCCGAATGCCCCGGCGATGCGGCAGTTGGCGCAGGGTCACGATCTGATCATCTGTGTGGATTGCGGCACGCTGAGCCACGAACCGATTGCCGCGGCGCAAGGCACGGATGTGATTGTGCTGGACCACCATTTGGGGGGCGAGACATTGCCGCCTGCTTTGGCGGTGGTGAACCCCAACCGGCAGGATGAAAGCGGCGATCTGGGCTATTTCTGCGCTGCTGGTGTGGTGTTTCTGATGCTGGTCGAGACGCGGCGGCAGATGCGCGAGGCAGGGGACACCCCCGGCCCCGACCTGATCGCGCTGCTGGATCTGGTGGCGCTGGCCACAGTGGCTGATGTGGCGCCGTTGATTGGCGCCAACCGGGCGCTGGTGCGGCAGGGGCTAAAGGTGATGGCGCGGCGTGAACGCCCCGGGCTGGTGGCGCTGGCGGATGTGGCGCGGATGGATACGGCGCCGTCGACCTATCATCTGGGGTTCATGTTAGGGCCACGGGTGAATGCCGGGGGGCGCATTGGCAAGGCCGACCTGGGCGCGCGGCTGTTATCGACCGCCTCACCGGACGAGGCGGCGGCGATGGCCGAACGGCTGGACCAGTTGAACAGCGAGCGGCGTGAGATCGAAAGTGCTGTGCGCGCCGCTGCCATGCAGCAGGCCGAGGAACGCGGGCTGGACGCGCCGCTGGTCTGGGCGGCAGGCGAGGGCTGGCATCCGGGGGTGGTGGGCATTGTTGCCGCCCGTCTGAAAGAAGCCGCCAACCGCCCTGCCGTGGTGATTGGGTTGGACGGGGGCGAGGGCAAGGGATCGGGTCGGTCGGTGTCGGGCGTTGATCTGGGGGCGGCGATTCAGCGGTTGGCCAGCGAAGGGTTGTTGCTGAAAGGCGGTGGGCACAAGATGGCTGCTGGTTTAAGCCTGACGCGCGATCAGCTGGAACCAGCGATGGCGCGCTTGTCAGAGCTGCTGGCCAAGCAAGGCGCCGGTCAGGCAGGCCCGGCGGAACTGAAACTGGACGGGGCGCTGATGCCTAGCGCCGCCACGGTTGCGTTGATAGAGCAGATCGAACAGGCCGGGCCGTTTGGGGCCGGCGCCCCTGCCCCGCGTTATGCGTTGCCCGACATGTCGATCGGCCATGCCCGCCGGGTCGGGGATTCGCATCTGAAGCTCAGCCTGAAGGACGGGATGGGCGCCAGTCTGGACGCCATCGCCTTTGGCGCGTTTGACAGTGATCTGGGCCCGACGCTGAGCGAGCATGGCGGCGCGCGGTTCCATCTGGCAGGGCGGCTGGAGATCAACACCTGGGGTGGGCGCCAGCGCGTCCAGCTGCGTCTGGATGATGCTGCAAAGGCGCAACCGGCGTAAGATGGCGGGTCTGGACCACCCGCCGGGGCATATTCTGCATCGCAGGCCATTTTTTATCTTGCGCCCTGTCGCGTGATTGCCTAATGAACCGCTCACAGCTGTGGCCCGTTCGTCTATCGGTTAGGACGCCAGGTTTTCAACCTGGAAAGAGGGGTTCGATTCCCCTACGGGCTGCCACGTATTCCTGTCAAAACCGTCTTTCCAGTTTGCACCGCAAGTTATCGCGTTGTTTCACTGGCTTGCGAGAGTGCATGTTTTGCAGAGACTCTGTTGCAGAGACAAATCTGCGCCAAATAGGCCGAGTGTCTCTGTTGGCCAAATTCGTCTTACCAGTTTGCGAAAGAGGGCTTAGAGCGCCGTGAATAGTGCGCGCTGTTCAACCCAGTCGGCGGGAATGGCGTGGGTCGCGACCCAGGTCGATGTGAGGCCCACAGGCTGTTTTCCAGCAATGATAACCGAGCATTTGGGCTATGAGCCAAACGGTGAGCCTGCCAGTCAGCAGATCAATCGCCGCAACGGGGCCACCCGCAAGGTGCTGAAGGGCAATGACG
>JBLINN010000180.1:0-8717 GCA_047639325.1 Paracoccaceae bacterium
ACCCCCCCCCCCCTCGGGGCCCGCGCCGCAATCTAACGGCCCGATCAAAACCACCGCGACGGGGTGATTGCGCCCGCCTTCTGGTTCTTGATCGGCGGGCTGCCGGGGTTGTTGCTGTATAAAGCGGTGAACACCGCCGACAGCATGATCGGCTATCGCAATGCCCGCTATGAACAATTCGGCTGGGCCGCTGCCCGGCTGGACGATCTGCTAAACCTGATCCCGGCGCGCCTGACTGGCCTTACCATCGCCGCCCTGTCCGGGCAATTGCGCGCATGGCCTGCCATCATCGCAGACGCCCGCCGCCACCGATCCCCCAACGCTGGCTGGCCCGAGGCCGCCATGGCCCGCGCGCTGAACGTGGCGCTGGCCGGACCGCGCAGTTATGACGGGCAGATGCGCGACCTGGCCTGGGTTAATGGCGATGCACGCCGCGAAATCGGCCCGGATGACATTGACGCGGCCGTCGCCATGTTGTGGCGCGTTTGGGCCACAACGTTAACAGTGACGCTGGCACTTGTGATTGCATGTGCCGGGTTTGTACATCTACTCTGACACTACTTTATTCAGGATCTATATTTTATGCGCCTTTTCCCCCTTCTTGCCGCCACCCTTCTGTTGTCGACCCCAGCCTTTGCCGGTTGCGGCGGGTCCTTTTCCGGTTTTGTCACGGACCTGAAAACCGAAGCCCAACAATCCGGTCATGACAAAGCATCGGTTGATGCGTTCTTTCGCGGTGTGCAACAGGATGCCAAGGTATTGCGCGCCGACCGGGCACAAGGCGTGTTCCAGAAACCGTTTATCGACTTTTCCCGTCGCCTGATCTCGCAAAATCGGATCGACCGGGGCCGTGCGAATGCCAAGAAATACGACACCGTCTTTGACCGGATCGAGGCTGAGTATGGCGTCTCGCGCGGGGTGCTGCTGGCCTTCTGGGCGTTTGAAACTGACTTTGGCGGGTTTCAGGGCGATTTCAACACGCTGAACGCGCTGGTCACCCTGTCGCATGATTGCCGCCGCCCCGATCTGTTCCGCCCGCAGATTTTTGCGGCACTGACGCTGTATGAACAGGGCGATTTCGACCCCAAGCGCACAACGGGCGCCTGGGCCGGGGAAATCGGCATGGTGCAAATGCTGCCGCGTGACATTCTGGAAAACGGGGTGGATGCGGATGGCGACGGGGTTGTTTCGCTAAAAACCTCGGCCGCTGATGCGCTGACCTCCGGGGGCAAAATGCTGTCGCATCTGGGCTGGCGCGCGGGTGAGCCTTGGGTGCAAGAAGTCAGGCTGGCGACGGGCATGGATTGGTCACAAACCGGGCCGACCCACAGCAAAACCGTTGGCGACTGGGCCAAGCTGGGGGTGAAACCGCGCGAGGGCAAGCTGGCGGCGTCCAACCTGCAAGCGTCGATCATCCTGCCGCAAGGTCACAAAGGGCCTGCCTTTATCGCCTACCCGAATTTCCGGGTGTATTTTGAGTGGAACCAAAGCTTTGTCTACGTCATGACCGCCGCCTATTTCGCCACCCGTCTGGAAGGTGCTGCGATTTATGACGCGGGCAAGCCCGACGCCGGCCTGACGGGGACGCAGATGAAACAGCTTCAGTCAAAGCTGCAAGCGCGTGGCCATGATGTGGGCAATATCGACGGCATCCTGGGCGCGCGCACCCGGATCGCGGTGCAGGCCGAACAGGCCCGGTTGGGCCTGCCAGCGGACGCCTGGCCAACACCGCAGTTACTTAGCAAACTCTAAGCGCCCGGCCACCCAATGCAAGGAAAGCCCGCAAGGGCTTGAGGCGCCGTTGGCCGGAGCCCTACCCCAACAACCGCCGCGCAATCACCTGTGCCTGAATTTCAGCGGCACCCTCAAAGATGCTCAGGATGCGCGCGTCACACAAGATCCGGCTGATCTTGTATTCCAGCGCAAAACCGTTGCCGCCATGGATCTGCAACCCGTTATCCGCCGCCGCCCAGGCCACGCGGGCACCCAACAGCTTGGCCATCCCGGCCTCTAGGTCGCAGCGATGGCCGTGGTCCTTTTCCCAGGCGCTAAAATAGGTCAGCTGACGCGCCACCATGATTTCCACCGCCATCATCGCCAGCTTGCCGCTGACCCGCGGGAATTCGATCAGCGACTTGCCAAATTGCTTGCGGTCAATCGCGTATTGCATCGCGATATCCAGCGCCGATTGCGCCACGCCAATGGCGCGGGCCGCGGTCTGGATGCGCGCGGATTCAAAGGTCTCCATGAGCTGTTTAAAGCCTTTGCCCTCTTCGCCGCCCAGCAAGTTTTCGCCCTTCACCTGGAAATTGTCGAACGCCAGTTCGTATTCCTTCATGCCGCGATAGCCCAACACTTCGATCTCGCCCCCCGTCATGCCCGCACTCGGGAACGGATCGGCGTCACTGCCCGGCGTCTTTTCCGCCAGAAACATCGAAAGGCCCCGGTGATCGGTGGAGTCAGGATCGGTGCGCGCCAGCAAGGTCATCACATGGGTACGCGCCGCATGGGTGATCCAGGTTTTGTTGCCAGTCACGCGATAGTCGTCGCCATCCTTGACCGCGCGGGTCCGCAGTGCGCCCAGATCCGACCCGGTGTTGGGTTCGGTAAAGACTGCGGTGGGCAGGATTTCAGCGCTGGCGATTTTCGGCAGCCAGTGTTCTTTCTGCGCGTCAGTCCCGCCGCACAGAATCAGCTCTGCCGCGATTTCGCTGCGGGTACCCAAGGACCCAACGCCGATATAGCCGCGCGACAATTCTTCGGAGACCACCACCATCGACGCCTTGGACAGGCCAAAGCCGCCGTATTCTTCGGGGATGGTCAGGCCAAACACCCCCATTTCAGCCAGATCTTCGATGATTTCCATCGGGATCAATTCGTCCTTTAGGTGCCAGTCATGCGCGTGGGGTTCGACCTTTTCCACCGCAAAGCGGCGGAACTGCTCGCGGATCATCTCCAGCTCGTCATCCAGCCCGGTGGCGCCAAAGGTGTTGTTTGCCGCCTGCTCTTGCATCAGCGCAACCAGCCTGGTGCGCGCGGCCTGACTGTTGCCGGATACCATCAGCGTCTGCACCGCCGGATCGGCCAGCCCAGTGGTGTCATCCGCTGTCAGCCCCAGATCAGACAAGCGCATGATCTCGCCCTGGCTCATCGGGATGCCGCCTGCAATCTGCGCCAGATATTCGCCAAACGCGATCTGGTGAATAAGCGCTTCGGTCTCGCCAAACTTGCCATCTGCCTGCAACCGGTCGGCCCAGGCCTGCATCTGCTGCAAGGCTTGCGCATAGGTGGCCAGCCAAGACAGCCCGTGGGCGGCGCATTGGTTGGCTTCGATCAACGCGCCAGACACCCGGCCGTCCTCACTGACCAATGCCCGCAGGTTTTCCCGCGCCGCTTCGAACAGGGCCTGAACCGGGGCCACAGCCGCGCCGGTCAGGGCCAGAAGGTCGGGCAGCAGGACGGGATTTTTGCTTTGGTCTGTCATCGTCTTTTCCTGTTCATCACGGGGCATCAATCACATCCTTCAAATCGGGCTTGAATCGGATGGCCTGCTGGTAATCACTTTGCAGGTGCAGCGCAACTTAAATACGTTGAGATGCCATGTTTCGTTCAATTGTTGCGCGTATATTTTTGCAGTGCAGCGCCCGGCGACAATGGTATGACAAGGGATGACACCGTTTGATGCCCTCTTGTCGCCCACCGACCTTGCCCTGGCCTTTGCCGTTGCCGGGCTGGCCGGGACGATCAAAGGGCTGGTCGGATTTGCCATGCCGATGATCCTGATGTCCGGCTTGGGCATGTTCCTGTCGCCGGAGCTGGCGCTGGCCGGACTGATCCTGCCAACGCTTGTCACCAACGGGATGCAGGCGTTGCAGCACGGGCTTGGGTCGGCCCTGGCCTCGGTGCGCCGGTATGCGGTGTTTTTGGGCATCGGGTTGGTGTTCTTGCTCGGCAGTGCGCAATTGGTGCTGGTGCTGCCCGCCACGGTGATCCTGTTACTGATTGGTATCCCGATCACCGGATTTGCCCTGATGCAACTGCTTGGCCTGCATTTCACCCTGACCGAACCGTCCCGCCGGATCGAAGTGGCCTTTGGTGCAGTGGCCGGGTTTATCGGCGGGCTATCTGGCATCTGGGGGCCGCCCACGGTAGCCTATCTGACCGCGCTGAACACCCCCAAGGCGGAACAGATGCGGGTGCAGGGGGTGATTTATGGGCTGGGGGCCGTGGCGCTGTTGATGGCGCACACCAGTTCCGGGGTGATCCGGGGCGAAACCTTGCCATTTTCGCTGGCTCTGGTGATCCCGTCAGTCCTGGGGATGTGGCTGGGGCGCCGGTTGCAGAATCGGATCGACCAGAACGGGTTTCGCCGCGCTACACTGGTTGTGCTGTTGATCGCCGGGCTGAACCTGATGCGGTTGGGGATAATGGGCTAAGGCCAAAACCGCACCAGACCTGCCAGTCGCAGCCTCTTGACGCAGTTACATTTGGCCCCCGATTGCCCTATACTAAAGCCACGAGCACCGCACGTTCCCCGGCGGATCGGGCCAAGGTGCCCTTGGACATCGAGGCAGGCAACGACCTGACAGGTACCCACGCGAACGCCCGGCGTTTCGTCTGTTTCCCATTGTGCAGCCAACAATGCGATATCCACGAAACAGACGAAGGATTGATAACCATGCGAGTTTTCTGCGTTCTTGGCCCCGCACATGCGGGCAAATCCACATTAGTCAGGGCATTAAGCGGCCTTGAGGGCCGCACCCAAAGCTTTGACATTTCCGGCGTGGTATCGTTGCACAGCTTTGACTATCTGGACGAACCCTGGGCGGCGATTGATGTCGATGGCGGCAGCGACGCGCTGGCCTATGTCGGCCCGGCATTGGCCGCTAGCGACGCCGCCGTTCTATGCGTGCCACCCGACGCGGACGCGGCGGTACTGGCCGCCCCCTATCTGCGACTGGTGGAAGAGGCGGGCATTCCCTGCCTGCTGTTCATCAATCGCATGGATCAACCCGGCACCCGCGTGCGCGACATCATCGCCGCCCTGCAAACCTATTGCCGTCATGGCATCATCCTGCGCCAAGTACCGATCCGCGACGGGGCCGAGGTGATCGGCGCGGTTGACCTTATATCGGAACGAGCCTGGAAATACCGCAAGGGCGAGGCCTCGGCCTTGATCGAACTGCCAGCGGCGGTTGTTGATCGCGAGCACGAGGCGCGAGCGGATTTGCTGGAATCGCTGTCGGATTACGACGATGCCCTTTTGGAACAACTGATCGAAGACAAACAACCCGCCAATGACGAGGTGTTCGATCTGGCGGCCCAAGTGCTGCAAAGCCACGCGCTGATCCCGGCCTTTCTGGGCGCGGCCAGCCATGGCAATGGGTTGCGCCGCCTGATGAAAGCGTTGCGCCACGAAGTGCCCGAGATCGAGGTCGACAAAGACCGGCTGGGTGCCGGAGATGATGCGCTGGCGGTTGGTGTTTTTGCCGATGTCAAAAAACATATCGGCAAGCTGGTGGTTCTGCGTGCCATGGGTGCGGGCTTAAAAGCCGGAGACAGACTGGGCGGGGCCGCGTTGGGCAGCCTGACAAAGCTTGACGCCAAAACGCCGATTGCGGCACTGGAACCGGGGCAGATCGCACTGGCGGTTAAGTCCGACCATCTTGAGCCCGGCAAAATTCTGTCTGCCGATGGGCAATCCCCCCTCCCCAAATGGGTCAACTGCCGCCCTGCCAGAAACCGACAACTTGTCAGCCCCAAACATAAGCGCGATGACGTCCGCCTGTCGACCGCGCTGGCGCGGCTGGCGGATATCGACCCTGGAGTCTCGCTGGAAAAGGACGCCTTGACGGGCCAGGTGATTGTCAGCGCCCAAGGCCCGCAACACATGCGCCGGGTTTGCGAAAAGCTGACCGTCGATTTCGGATTGGACGTGACCTGCACACCTGTCAGCGCGCAATACCGCGAAACCATTACCAAGACCGTCGAACACCACCATCGCCACCGCAAGCAATCCGGCGGGGCCGGGCAATTTGCCGATGTGTTCATAGAACTGAAACCTCTGGCGCGCGGCGCGGGGTTCGTGTTTGCGGACGAGGTCAAAGGCGGCGCAGTGCCGCGCAATAACATCCCATCGGTGGAACACGGCGCCGAAGAAGCGTTGCAGGACGGGCCCCAAGGCAACCCGGTTGTCGATGTGCAGGTGACGCTGAAAGACGGCAAACACCATTCGGTCGACAGCTCTGACTTTGCCTTTCGCATTGCGGGGAAAACTGCTGTGCACGACGCGCTGAAACAGGCAGGCACCGTGCTGTTGCAACCCATCCTACGGGTGGAAATGCATCTGCCGTCGGATTTTGTCGGAGATGTTGCTCCAACGATCAGCGCCTTGCACGGGCAGGTACTAGGGTTCGAAACCACCCCGGATGCCGCCGGATGGGACGTGTTCAAAGCGCTGATTCCGGCGGCAGAACGCGACGGGTTACACCACGCCCTAGCCAGCGCCACCCGTGGCACTGGCTGGGCAGAGGTCACGTTTGATCATTACGAAGAGGTGCGCTGAAAGCACACCCTACGGCGTTACGCACAATGCCGTAGGGTGTGCATTTTGCGCACCATTACGGAACGCTTACCGTTAGGCGCGCGCGTTAACCGATTGCAGCCGCTTTGACGTCGTCGTCGATATAGGGAACATATTGTTCGAAATTATTGGCAAACATTTGCACCAACTTGGCCGCCTGCCTGTCATAGGATGACTGATCGTCCCAGGTGCGGCGCGGGTCCAGCAGAACCTCGGCAACGCCAGGCACCGACACCGGCACATCAAAACCGAAATTCGGGTCCTTGCGGAACTCAGCCCCTGCCAGGGTGCCATCAAGTGCAGCTGTCAGCAGGCCGCGGGTGGCACGGATCGGCATGCGCGATCCTGTGCCATAGGCGCCACCGGTCCAGCCAGTATTGACCAGCCAGCATGTCGCCCCGTGCTGGGCGATCTTTTCGCGCAGCAGGTTGCCATAGGCCTCGGGGCGGCGGGGCATGAAGGGCGCGCCAAAGCAGGTGGAAAACGTCGGCTCGGGTTCAGTCACTCCGCGCTCGGTCCCCGCTACCTTGGACGTGAACCCGGACAAAAAGTGATACATCGCCTGCGCCGGGGTCAGCCGAGCAATCGGTGGCAGCACGCCAAAGGCGTCGCAGGTCAGCATGATGATGTTCTTGGGATGCCCCCCCAGCGCTGTTGACGACGCGTTCGAGATGTATTCCAGCGGATAGGCGCAGCGCATATTGGCGGTCAGGCTGTCATCCTCGAAATCCAGTTCTTTGGTTTCCGGATCAAACACCATATTCTCGATCACCGTGCCGAACTTGCTGGTGGTGGCGTAAATCTCCGGCTCAGCCTCAGGCGACAGCGAAATCGTCTTGGCGTAACAGCCGCCTTCAAAGTTGAACGTGCCGCGATCTGACCAGCCATGTTCGTCATCCCCGATCAGGGTGCGGGCCGGATCGGCGGACAATGTGGTCTTGCCCGTGCCGCTGAGCCCAAAGAAAATCGCCGTGTCCACCGGGTTGCCCGTGGCGTGGTTGGCCGAGCAATGCATCGGCATGATGCCTTTTTCCGGCAACAGGTAATTCAGCAAGGTGAACACTGATTTCTTGTTTTCACCCGCGTATTCCGTACCACCAATCAGGATCATCTTGCGGTCAAAATTCATCGCAATCACCGTGTCGGACCGGCAGTTATGCCGCGCCGGGTCAGCTTTGAAGCTGGGACAGTTGATGACGGTGAAGTCGGCGATGAAATCGTCCAGATCTTCACGGTCGGGGCGGCGCAACATGTGACGGATGAACAGCCCGTGCCAGGCCAACTCGGTCACCATGCGCACATTGATCGAATGCGCCGGGTCGGCGCCGCCAATCAGATCCTGCACAAAAAGCTCGCCTTCCTTCATGTGCTCAAGCATGTCGGCATAAAGCGCGTCAAACCCTTCGGGCGACATCGCGGCGTTGTTTTCCCACCAGATTGTGTCGGCAACGCTGTCGGTTTTCACAACATGTTTGTCCTTGGGGGACCGGCCAGTGAACTTGCCGGTGGTCACCAAAAATGTGCCGCCCTTGCCCAATGTGCCTTCGTTCCGCTTTAGCGCGGCTTCGACCAACGCCGGTTCCATGAAGTTGTAAAAGACATTTCCCAGACCCTCGATACCTTGATCCTCGAGGCGGAATTGCGGGTTAACCCGTCCAGATGTCATGCTTTTATTCTCCTGTCGTGGCGCTTTTGCCACTCGTGAAACGACGCAGCCCTTGGGGCAGCTATCGGACCCAACGGACCGTTGGCCGGGTCTTAACATGACGCTTTACACGGTGAACAGGATGCTTTGGCGCAGTTAGCGCAACCACGGCGACGTTTAGCGCAACCACCAAACCTGCGTGCCCCTAAAGTGCGACAATTCAATCATTCCTAATGTTTTTTTGCCCTTATCAGAACGAAAGACAGGGGTGATTCGCAGATAAGGATTGATTCGAAATGTCAAAAAAGCGATGAATGGTAAAAAAACGCAGGCAAAAAACGAGTAGTAAGGGACATTCAAAGATGTCGAAGATCGCGTTAGTGGACGACGACAGGAACATCCTGACGTCGGTTTCTATGACTCTCGAGGCCGAAGGTTTCGAAGTCGAAACATATAATGACGGGCAGGCGGCGCTGGATGCGTTCAACA
>JBLINN010000181.1:0-8699 GCA_047639325.1 Paracoccaceae bacterium
GCGCCCAAGCTGCGCCGCAAATTGACCCGATCCGCGCCTCAGGCCACAATCATCAACTCTGTCGCCTCAACATGTAGTCTTGCCGGAACAAAGGGGATAAGCCTTACCACGCAGTTTGACCTTTGACTTGGTGCTGTTAATACTGCGAAAGCAGTCAAAAGAATAATAGCCCCTAAAATAGCCACTAAAGGAGACAGCATGGCCGAGCCTGACCTGCAAGAGATCGGACCGGACAAGTCACTGTTGCTTGTCGACGATGACGAGCCCTTTTTGCGGCGTCTGGCCAAAGCCATGGAAAAACGCGGGTTCGAGGTGGAAACCGCCGGGTCCGTTGCTGCTGGCCGGGCCATCGCCACGGCCCGCCCGCCTGCCTATGCCGTGGTTGATCTGCGGCTTGAGGATGGCAATGGGCTGGATGTGGTCGAGGTGCTGCGCGAAAAGCGGCCCGATAGTCGGGTTGTGGTGTTAACCGGGTATGGCGCGATTGCCACTGCGGTGGCTGCTGTCAAGATCGGCGCGACGGATTATCTGTCGAAACCTGCTGATGCCACCGATGTCACCAACGCCTTGCTGGCCAACCCGGATGAATTGCCCCCGCCGCCGGAAAACCCGATGAGCGCGGACCGCGTTCGCTGGGAACATATTCAGCGGGTCTATGAATTGTGCGACCGCAATGTCAGCGAAACCGCACGCCGCCTGAATATGCACCGCCGGACGTTGCAAAGAATTCTGGCCAAACGCAGCCCAAGATAAGCGATCCAAAGACATGGCAGACGAACTCTTTGACCCGACCTTGCAACCGTCGCCTGATGGCGGCTGGTCGCAGACGATCACAACCCTTGAAAACGCCACAGTTGTTCCGCCGGTCGAAAGCGGGTTTGTGCAGGCTGCAGGGCTGTTGGATTCCGAAGGGAATTACTGCGCCCAAGGCGCGCTTTGGCGCAAATACCGCCCGCTGACGACCGCGCCTGAAGCACCCGAAAAAATTGCCGAAGAGATCCCAGGCCGCTGGCTGTGGGGTGGGGTTTTATGGGCCCATTTCGGGCATTTTCTGGTCGAAAGCACCGCCCGGCTATGGGCAGTTGATCATCTGGACAAGCCAATTGATGGCATCCTGTTCATCCCTAAGCGGCCCAAAGTGGGCGAAAGCGTGCGCGGGTTTCAAAAAGATTTCATCCATTTGATGTCCCCCGATACGCCCATCCGCGTTGCCGCAGAACCCGTTCGGGTGCAGGAACTGGTGGTGCCGGGGCAGGGGTTTGGGCTGGGCAAAATCACAACTGGCACGCAAAAGTTTCGCGATGCGTTGCACAACCAGTTTGCCCGCGACATTGAACCAGACGGCCCCGAGAAAATCTATATCTCGCGCTCGGCCTTGGGCCTGGGCAAGGGCGGCTTGTTGGGCGAAGAGCGGCTGGAACAGCTGCTAGAGGCCCAAGGGTACACGGTTTTTCACCCGCAAAAGCACGATATTGCCACCCAGATTGCCCGGTATAAGGCGGCCAAACAGGTGATCGCCGCCGACGGATCGGCGTTGCATATGTTTGCGATGGTTGGTCGCCCGGATCAGCAGGTGGCGATGATCCTGCGACGCAAATCCGGGGCGCATAACCTGTTGTCAGAAAATGTCACCCATTTCTGTGGCCGCCCGCCGCTGGTGATTAGCGCCTTGCGTACCGAATGGGTCAAAGCGGGCAAGCAACGGTCCAACCGCCAAAGCTTTGGCGAACTGAACCTGCTGGCGATTGGGCAGGCGCTGGGCGAGGCTGGCTTTGTCGACAAGGCCGCCAGCTGGCCGGATCTTAACCAGCAAGAGCGCGAACAGATATTTGCCGATAAAGGCCTGACGGGAAACGACGAATTTGTTGAATCCCCGGATTTTGTGCGCAAACGCGTGCGCGCGATCCGTCAGGCCCGTCGCGCTGACCGGGCAGACGTTTAACCCATTTGCCCCAGCAAAAAGGCGTGGCGTGCGGTAAAGGCGGCGCGTACCTCGACAGGGGGGCGCAGGGTTATGTCCAGATCGGCCAGAATCGCGGCGTCGGGCTTGCCAAAAATCTTATCCGCCTCAGCTTTGGAAAACCCGGCAATGCGGGTGGCCTCCATCCAGGCGCTGATCCGGTCGGCCTTTTTGATCTGGCGTTTGATCGTCGCCGGGATGCGGGCGGGCAGTCCAAACCGGATGTGGATGGCCGCCGTTAACCGGTCGTCCAATTCGCCATAGCCCGCGCCAACAGATGCTTTGACCGGTGAAATCATGTCGCCGATCACATATTCCGGGGCATCATGCAGCAGGGCCGCCAGCCGCCATTTTGGTGGGGCGCTGGGCACGATGCGGGCAAACAATGCCTCCACCAACAGCGAATGTTCGGCCACGGAATAGGCAAAATCACCCATCGTCTGCCCGTTCCAGCGCGCCACAAAGGCAAGCCCGTGGGCGATATCGTAAATCTCGATATCCACCGGGGTCGGGTCCAGCAGGTCCAGCCTGCGCCCCGATAGCATCCGCTGCCAGGCGCGGTTTTGTTTCGTCGCCATCCGTTCTCTTTCGTTCAATCCCATTGCATGTGTTTGCCGTAGGGCTCGGGCATTTTCCAGCAAAAACGCCTGCTTTTGGGTCGATTCCGGGCACACCGTACACAACAGCCTCCCGGCACGTGTGCCAGGAGGCTGTTATAACACCTATCGAAATACGAACCTTGGCCGCAAAATCACTAGGTCAGTTGAGCACTGAAAACGCGATCCGGCGGTTCTTGGCCTTGTTTTGGCTTGACGTGTTTGGCACCAGCGGCGTCGCCTCGCCATAGCCGACAATCTTCATCCGATCCGCAGCAATCCCCTTGGCCTGAAGATACTTGCCTACCGACCCGGCGCGCCGTTCACTTAGCCGTTGGTTGGTGGCGGTGCTGCCATCCGAATCCGTGTGCCCGCCAATCTCGATCGCCATATCTGGGCAGCGGTTGGCGATGTCATAAAGGTTATCCAGCAACGGGGTGCTTTTGGCGTCCAGCCGGGCACTGCCAGCGGCGAAATAGATATTGCCGGTGCGCGACAGGATTTCAAACCGCCCAACACAGGCCTCGCGGTCCAGGGTGCCCTTGGTTTCCAGCGCGGCAGATCCCGGTGTGACCGGGCTGGCCACCAGCGATGCATCCGGGGGTGTGCCGGGGCTGGACCGGTTAAACAC
This sequence comes from Paracoccaceae bacterium, assembly GCA_047639325.1. GTDB lineage: Bacteria > Pseudomonadota > Alphaproteobacteria > Rhodobacterales > Rhodobacteraceae > NVQY01. Next base: position 3,188 of record JBLINN010000181.1, read on the forward strand.
GAAGTCAAAGCTGACAATGCCCAGCGGGACAATGGTGACGCCTGCCGCCTCTTGCAGTTTTTCGCGCCCGCCTTCCAGATTGAATTCCGTCAGGGTCAGGGCAATCGGCGTCGTTGCCGACACTGTCACACGATCATTGCTGATCAGGGCCAGCGCGACCTCGGCCGTTTTGTTCACCGTCACGCCGTGCAATGTCAGCGTGTAATCCAGGTCAACCAACTTGCGCCGCGTGACATGCAGATCCGTCAAAACGGCCGGGTCCAACTGTGCGGTAATCGTCGCCTCGGGGTGCAGAAAGGTTTCAAAGAACAAAAACCGCATCCGCACGTTGCGCAGGTCGACATTGGTGTCTACCGAATCCAGCAAAACCCGTATCTGCGCCTTGCCATCTGCGGTAATCAGACCGCTAAGCGTGGCAAAAGAGTTGGTTTCCGACAGATCGCCCTTTTTGACGGACATGAACCGCAGCGCCGACGATTCAGAATCCAGCGTCCAGCCGTTTTCAAAGGGATCAGCGCTTTGGGCGTTTGCGGTCACGGCTGCCAGGGCAAAACCAACCCCAAGACACGCAGCGGCAACACATTGGCGGATCGAAAAAAGCGTCATGGGAATCCCTTGTTGGTAAGGTCTAACGGTAAACTTGCATTCAGAGTGTTGATTTTTACTGACAGTACCAGCAAACTTGCACCGATGAACAAGAAAAGCGATGGGTTCCCGAAATATTGCCCCATTTACGTCGACTTAAGGTAGTCAGATCAGGATACTGCAACTTGCGAAACCTTCGCAGACAGCGCATGCCACAAAAACAGGAACGTCCTTTGACCGTAATTTTTCGCGCCTTGATGCTGATTTTTACATTTTTCGCCAGCTCGCTGCAGGCGGAAGAGCGGTTGGCGCTCGTTATCGGCAACTCGGCCTATGGCACGGTATCGCCGCTTGATAACCCGTCCCATGACGCAACGCTGATTGGCGGGACCCTTGAAAAACTGGGGTTCAAGGTCACGATGCTGATCGACAGCACGCAGATTGATATGAAGCGCGGAATTTCCCAGTTCGGGCGCGATTTGCGCAAGGCGGGAACCGATGCGACCGGGCTGTTCTATTACGCTGGGCACGGGGTGCAGTCGTTTGGCACCAATTACCTGTTGCCGGTGGACGTTTCCCTTAGCGACGCGGCAGACCTTGATCTGGTGGCGATCGAGGCCCAGTCAGTGCTGCGGCAGATGTTTTCCGCGCGCAACAAGACCAATATCGTGATCTTGGATGCCTGCCGGAACAACCCGTTCGCCGACATTCCTGAATTCAACGACAATGGCCTGGCTGAAATGCATGCGCCAACCGGCACGTTCCTGGCCTATGCTACCGCTCCCGGTGGTGTCGCGCTGGACGGGTTGGACGGCAACAGCCCGTTTACCGAGGCTGTTGCCCGCCAAATAACAACCCCCGGCCTGCCCATTGAACAGATGTTCAAAAAGGTGCGCGTCGACGTGCTGGAAAAATCCAACGGACGGCAAACGCCGTGGGATTCGTCATCCCTGACCAGCGACTTCATGTTTGCCCAGGCCACAGTGATCAGCGCCGCCGAACTTGAGGCGCAGCAATTGTGGAAATCGGTAGAGGCCTCGCGGGATCCAGTACAGATTATGCTGTTCCTGCGCGGCTATCCCGACAGTTCCTACAGCATAGACGCACGGCAACTGTTGGCCACCGTGATGGAACAGGAATTGGCAGGCGGTGCCCCGACCACACCCAAGCCTGCGGCCCAAGGCCCATCAGATGCCGAACAAAAGATGTTCGAGGCGGCCCAGGCCGACCCCAGCATTCCGGCTTATCAGGCCTATCTGCAAACCTTCCCGGGTGGGGTGTTTGCGGAATTTGCCGAACAGGAATTGGCAGCTCTGAAGAAAAAAACCAACAAGGACCCTGATGGCGACGGCAACCCGGCCCCGGCCGTGGCCGAAGCTGACCCGCCCAAGGCCGCCCCGTTGGCGGCAAGCGGCGTGGTTACCTTTACCCAGGCGCTAATTTCAGATGTGCCGGAAATTTCAGGCAAATCCATCGCCGATCTTATCAAGTCATCGCCGCTTTTCCCGCCAATCGAAGGCTTGCCCGAAGAATATTGGAAAAACCAAACCTGCAGCAATTGTCATGAATGGACAGCAGATCGCCTGTGCGAGCAGGCCAGCGTATACCTAAAGCTAGACCGGCAACGTTCGCTCGATAAACAACATCCGTTTGGCGGAGCACTAAAGCATAATCTCAAGGATTGGGCAGCCGGTGGTTGCAAATAAGGCTTGCATGGTTCTAACGCTCTGACGTTGTGACAAAGAAATAGACCCATTCGCCCTTGAAATCTGCATGATCGGCGCGCGCCTGCGCGACTTGGGCCTTTAGCCATTCCAGATAGGGCGCTGCCGGTTCCTGCACTGGGCGTAACCCATCATACAGCGGCGCCGAGGCCGCAAAGGCCACGGCAATCTCTTGCCCATAAGGCGGCCCAATCACCAGTTTGATGCCAACATCCTGCATGGTCTTTGCGCCGATTTCCTGGACCGTTTCGGCAGTAGCATGCCGCAGCGGGGAATGTTCGTTGGGCTCCAGATGCAACACATTCCCTTCGGCATCAAAGTAATCCAGATATATCACCGCGTCATATTCCGGTGCGGTCATGTCCAGCGACAACAGATTCCCCTGGGTGAACGTGAACACCCGCGCATGGGCATCCTCGCCGATCACCAGCGGATTGGTGTTCTGGTCGGTGGACTGTGGCAGGCCAACCCCGGCAATACCCGACAGCGCCCCACATTGCGGGCGCGGCAGGATCAGGATGTTATCGGACACGGCGATATCCGCCCCCATCTGCGCCTGCAACGCCGCCAGAACTGGCGCGCGCAGGTCGCCTTCGGGGATATGGCCGTTAACTTGCAGCGTGGCAGTCTCTGGATCAAACCCCACCTGCAACCGCGAACAGGGCACTTGCGCCAGCAGGCCCTCGACCCCGTCGCGCAAAATGTCCCCAGACGCCGCAATATCCCCCGGCTGCATAAAGCTTTGGAACGCTGCGACCGAAACCGGATCAACATCACCGTCACCACCTGAAAAGGCCAGTGCCGCCTTCAGCTTTTGCGCGCTGGGCGTTGCGGGTTCTGTAAGCGCTGCATCTAGGTGCTGTGACGAGGCTGGCTGTGATTCGGGGGCCGCCGGGGCCAAGTCATCCCCCTTTGGTTCGGATTGCGGCAGGGCTGCAGCAACTGGTTGTGCGGCAGGTAACGGCGCAGCAGTTGGCTGAATTAGCTGCGGAATAGAGTCTGATCCAACCACTGCCGTCAACACAGCGGCAACGGGTGCGGCGACTTGCAGGGTTGCAATGGTGGGTTGGGCACTGGTCACAACGGCGGCAACAGGCTGGATTTGCGGAACAGGCGCCTGAGACCGTAAAACAGCGGCCACCGCGACGGCGACCGGTACCGCCGATTGGGTCACAACCGCGGGTTCTGGCCGCAACTGCTGCAGCTTGGGTTCTTTGGGCAAAACAGGGGCCATCGCGGGTGCGTCGGGAACCGAGGCAGGCACTGGCACCGCCGATTGTGTATCCGCGCGCAGGCGTTGCGCCGCAGGTTGCGCGGCGGTTGCGCGGGATTGCGGGATTGCTCCGGCAGCCAGCGCCGACCCACTGGTTTCTCCCTGATTCGCCTTTTGACTTTCGGGTAGCTGCTGCTGCGCCTCGGTGCGGTCCATTTGATAGGCCTGCACTTCCATTTCCGAAGTCGGCATTGGCTGTTCGGTAACGGGTTCCGGGCGAATGGCGACCATCAACAAGGCGAACACACCGCCATGTGCCACAACCGACCCGACAAGGCCCGCCGCCCATATGCCCCCAAACCGTATGAATGGCCGCGCGGTCATGGTTCGGGCGTTGGAGTGACGACCAGAACAACATCGCGCACCCCCATCGCCTCGGCCCGCCCGACCAATGGCAACACATGGCGCAATTCAGCATCACGATGCGCGTTGACCCGCACCCGCAATGTTTCGTTCTCTGCCAGCATGTCGGCCAAAGCCATGTCCAGTTCTTTTTGGGTAATTTCGATCCCATCCAGCGCCAGGGACCCGTCCACCGCGACAGATACCGTAGCCCCACCGGCGGGCATGTCTGTGCCGCTTTGGGCGATGGGCGGCGATACTTCAAACGGGGCCGTGGCGTCCATGCGCCCGATCAGCATGAAGAAGATCAGCAAAAAGAACACCACGTCGATCAACGCAACGATGGTCTCTGGCTGCTGGTCGCGGGCTGGGCGGGTCAACCTCATGGCCGCGCCTCTAGCCGGATCACCCGCAGCCGCGCCACCCCGGCCTGCGTGGCGATATCCATCACCGAAATCAGCGCCTGTGTTTTCGCCGCACCCAGCGGCAGCACAACCACCTGCGTCAGGGGTTCATCCGCCAGTTGGGTGCGCAGCATCTGTCCCAATTGATCCGCCGAAAGGGGCTGACCCCGCACAACCGGCATGCCATCCGCACCCAGCCGGATCATCACCGTCGCTTGCGACTCGGTCCCGGATGCGGGCGCGCTTGTCTGGTCTTGTTGGCGCACGGCGGGGATCATATCGAGGTTCAGATAGGTTGAGGTGACCATGAAAAACACCAGCATGATCAGCATCACGTCGATCATCGGCACCAATGAAATCAGCGCGCGGGGTCGTGTTGGACGATGCAGTGTCAGGCTGGCCATTGGCCGGTCCTTTACGGTTCAACCAAGCTCTAAAGCGAGGGGTTTTCGTCGATCATAAAGAATTCCCCAACCGCGCTTTCGATCATCAGCGCCGCGCTTTCGATGCGGGCTGACAACAGGCTGGCGCCAACGGCAGCAGGGATCGCCACCACCAGACCGGCCGCCGTGGTCAACAGCGCCTGCCAGATGCCCCCGGCCAACACAGACGCATTGGCGGCGCCTTCGGCCATTTCCAGCTCCTGAAACGACTGAATCATGCCCAAAACAGTGCCTAACAGGCCCAAAAGCGGGGATATCATCGCGATCAGTTCCAGCACCCGGATCATGCTGTTCATCTTGGCCAGCTCTTCATTGCCGCGCCGCATCAGTTCTGAATCCAGCCGGGTCCCCTTGAACCCTTTGGCCAGTGCCGCCATCGCAAAGGCCGTCACCCGATCCGCCGGGGATTTCCCGCCTGCCACCGCCGTTTGCGCGCCATGCTTGTCGCCCGATTGCCATTGTTGAAACGCCGCCGCCCGCAGAGGCCCGCCAGACCGGCAAGTCCATAACTGCAGGGTTTTAACGACCATCAGCGCCCACGACACCAGCGACAACAAGGTCAAAATCGCAATGATCGGCCCGCCAGTGCCCAACGCTTCCCAAGATCCGGGCATGACCTATTTCACCAGGGCGGCAGAGGTCTTGCTGTTCAGATCAAGGATCGGAAAGCAGTCGGTTTCATCAGCGTTCTGCGGGCGGCACGAGGTTAGTTCGTGCAACAGAATCTCGGATATTCCAGCG
>JBLINN010000182.1:0-8688 GCA_047639325.1 Paracoccaceae bacterium
TCAACACGATCACCTTCAACGCCTCATTGTCGTTATAGTTGCGGGGCAGGGACTCAAAAGCGGCATCAACCGTGCCGGCTGCGATCATGTTGTCGACAACCGGTTGTAAAGTGGGGTCAAGCAGCGCGGTCCCCCATTTCATGCCAATGTCAATTGACGTGTTGCCGCGGGCCGTCAGGTTTGTGATGAAGTCCTTGAGCGCGACAGCATTTTTTTGCATGATCATTATTTCGCGTGCAGGTTCCGCCTCGCATACTGGGCGCCGAACCAGTTCGGGCGGGTTATTGTCGCGCCCGTCGAATGTATACCAGGGGTCGAAGTGCATGGTCTGTTCCAGGGGTTGGCTGGTAGGGATTCCCGCGTCATAGAAATCCAAATTCTGGAAATTGACGCAATTGGAATAACTGTGCTCTCGCGAGATATTGAACTCTGATAGAAATTCTTCGGGCACTGACACCTGTGTGGCGTAGGGGATAATTGAAATTGCCAGCTTACCGTCTTCGGTATTGGCGACCATTTCGTCGATAAAGTCGCGCGCTGCGACCTTTAGGTTGGTCAGACGGCTGTTCGAATTCATTGACCCGGACACATCCAGGATCAACGAAATTTCGACACCGTCAATGCGTTCTTCGGCGGTGCTGCTGGCCGGAGCATGCAGCGAATCGACGCCAGTCATATGCATGAACTGGGTTTTGACCTCGGCCGTGGCCTCGCCGGTCACCACCCTATAGCCCAGGCCTTCGTCCACCGTGACGGTTGTCAGATAGTCGCTCAGGCCGGCTTTATTGAAGTATTCGTTAATCACCCGTTGCGCTGTCCAGGATTGGTCAAGGTCAGCGGCGGCCAGAACGGCACGGTCCAAAGTATATTGTAGCGCGGCCCGATCCCGTTCAACCCGCATCAGATCAATACCGATACCGCCGATCATCAGGATCATAAGGAACACGTAAACCCCGAAAATCAGTAGGGCACCCTCTTCGTCGCGGGCAAAGCGGCGCAGGAATCCCCGGCGGTTCTGACCTCGGACAGCTGCCCGGTCGGACCGGGAGCATTGGATATCTCGTGAACGCAGGAGCATGTAATACCTCTTTCGCCAAGGGATGGCGCAGCGACCGTTTTGGTACACCTCGTCCCTACCTAGTTGCCGCAGAAACGTGGCTGAAATGGGGCGGAAACCCAGCAAAACAAGGGGCATTGCCTGTCGTTTTCGCGACTATACCCTGTTCAACTCCCCCGTTGTTTCCGGTTCATCAACAAAGCCCCTGATTCGCCAAATTTGCGTTCCCGCATGGCTTGTCAACTCACCGCGTCTTCACAAACCGCGCAAAAAAGTCGCAGTTGTTAATCGACTCGTCACATTCTGCCTGTCACAACTGCGAGGTGGCGACTCGCCATTTGCTCCGGGAGGAAATTGAATGGTTCGGAAAATGGAACCCAGCTTTCGCGAAAGCGTGGATTTGATGTTCAACAGGGCGGTGGCCTTGATGGACCTTCCGCCGGGGCTCGAGGAAAAGATACGGGTCTGCAACGCCACCTACACGGTGCGGTTCGGCGTGCGCCTGCGTGGGCAAATTCAGACATTTACCGGCTATCGGTCGGTGCATTCGGAACATATGGAACCGGTCAAGGGCGGCATCCGCTTTGCCATCTCCGTGAACCAGGACGAGGTCGAGGCGCTGGCGGCGCTGATGACCTATAAATGCGCATTGGTCGAGGCGCCGTTTGGCGGCTCCAAGGGTGGGTTGTGCATTGATCCGCGCCAATATGACGAACACGAGCTGGAAATGATCACCCGCCGGTTTGCCTATGAATTGATCAAACGCGATCTGATCAACCCCAGCCAGAACGTCCCGGCCCCAGATATGGGCACTGGCGAACGCGAGATGGCCTGGATTGCTGATCAATACGCGCGGATGAACACCACCGATATCAACGCACGCGCCTGTGTCACTGGCAAGCCGCTGAACGCTGGCGGCATTTCCGGCCGGGTCGAGGCCACTGGGCGCGGCGTGCAATATGCGCTGCGCGAATTCTTCCGCTACCCCGAGGACATCGCCAAAGCGGGCCTGACCGGGTCGCTGGATGGCAAGCGGGTGATTGTGCAGGGCCTGGGCAATGTGGGATATCACGCCGCCAAGTTCCTGGCCGAAGAGGATGGCGCGGTGATCACCGGCATCATCGAACGCGACGGCGCGCTGTTCAATCCGGCTGGTCTGGATGTCGAGGCGGTGCATAACTGGATCGTCAAACATGGCGGCGTCACCGGATACCCGGATGCGGCCCATACTGCCGAAGGCGGGGCGGTTCTGGAAGAAGACTGCGATATCCTGATCCCGGCAGCCCTTGAAGGCGTGATCAACCTGACCAACGCCAACCGGATCAAGGCGCCGCTGATCATCGAGGCCGCAAATGGCCCGATTACCGCTGGCGCCGATGACATCCTGCGCGAACGCGGCACGGTGATTATCCCGGATATGTACGCCAATGCGGGCGGTGTGACCGTGTCCTATTTTGAATGGGTCAAGAACCTTAGCCATATCCGCTTTGGCCGCATGGGACGCCGTCAGGAAGAAGCGCGCCACCAGCTGGTGATTGACGAGTTGGAACGGCTGGATCGTTATCTGGGCGACGCCTGGTCGATGTCGCCAGAGTTCAAAACCAAATACCTGCGCGGCGCGGATGAACTGGAACTGGTGCGCTCTGGCTTGGATGACACGATGCGCACTGCCTATCAGTCGATGCGCGAAGTGTGGTACAGTCGCGACGATGTCGAAGACCTGCGCACTGCCGCCTATCTGGTGTCGATCGGCAAAGTGGCCGCCAGCTATCGTGCCAAGGGGCTGTAAGCCAACAAAAAAGGCCGGAGTACGCGGGTTCCGGCCTTATTCCTCGGGTAGGCCTGCCAGGCGCATGCCCTCAAAATAGCGTTTGCCACCGTCGGACTCGCCATAGCTGTTCGAGAGTCGCCATTCGGCCAGGGTTCGATCGGGCAACAGTTCCCGGTATCGTTTCAGTGTCACTTCGGCCCCCTCAAGATCGCCAGTTAAGGCCTGAGCGGCGCATTTAGCCGAATAGAGCGTTGGATAGGTGTCGGCCAGCGCCAGCCCCGCCGCGCAATAGTCCAGCGCCTGATTGTCCAGGCCCAGCTGAACGCAAGCGGTTGCGGCCCCACCATAGCTGGCAACAAGAAATGGCCCCAGCTTGCCTAGATTGATGGACTTATCAAAACAATCCAGCGCGGCTTGCGTCTGACCACTCCACAGGTTGGCCCAGCCGCAAAAACTAAGAACACGCGCGTCAAACGGCACCATCCGCAGGACCTGCGAAACGGTCTGGTTCAGGGGCGGCATACGCTGATCTTGAAGGTAGGTGGCGATGCCGATGGCCAGCGTCAACACGGCATGGCCGATGGCCAGCGGACGCGCGGCCTCTACCCATTCAGGCAGCTTTTGTTGATAGGCCTTCATCCGCAGGTTGGTTCCCATGGTGCGGCCTGCGCAAACGACGATGATGGCTTCGGCATAGGCGTCGGCCATATCCGGTTTGGCGGCAATGGCGCGGGCCTGAAAACTGGCGGCGCGCACGAAAGAGTCATTCGAGAACGTGCGCCAGGCCATGATGCCCATCAGCAGGCATTGTTCCGGTGTCATGTCGTCATCCGGCACCGTTGTCAGCCGCAGGGTTTCCGCTTCAAGGATCATGTCGGTGCCGTGGCCTGCGATGTCTTCGACAACACTGTCCTGCCAGTCAAAGCTGTCAGCAAGCGTGCTGTCTGATTTGTGGGTCCAGACGGGTGCGCCATTCGGGTCCAGCAAACGGGTTTCCAGACGCAGGCGTGCGCCTTGAGTGCGTAAAGTGGCATTCAGCACATAGCCACCCGGCGACGGTGACGTCCTGACAGCTGTGTCTAGCCAGTTGATGCCGCTGAAATACGTGCCGAAGTCTGCCGTCAGCGCATTTGCCAGATCAAGGGTTTCAGCGCGGGTGTCGGTTGTTGCAACCGGCACAAAGACAAGGCACGGCAGCGCGGAAGGCGTTTCTTTGGCCGAAGCATCCCGGCGCGTGGGCGCGCTGTCGGGCGCGCGCAACCAGGTGGTGACCGGACGGGCGATGTTCTTGAGGGTTTGTTGCCCTGCGGCCTCGAAGGATGGCGATAATGTGCCATCAAGGCTGGAATAAGCCGCATCCGAAATCAGGATGCCACCCTCGGGTGCCAGGGCTTCCAGCCGGGCGGCGATATGATGCCGTCGCCGTATAACTCGCCCTGGCTGCGGGTGACGTCACCGATGTGAAGGCCGATACGCAACTGGATTGTCGGGTGGGTTCTCAGGCGGTCCTGCACCTGCATGGCGGCATTGACGGCCTAGACCGCGCTGGCAAATTCCACCAACCATCCGTCGCCCATGCTTTTGACAACCTCGCCCTGATGATCGGCAAATACAGGGCCAAAAACTTCGGCCTGCACCGCTTGCAATGTGCGAACCGTCGTCGCCTCGTCTGCGCCCATCATGCGTGAATACCCCACGACATCGGCAGCAAGGATCGCGGCGAGTTTGCGTTGCATAGGCGATTCTGGCTCCTGCGGTGTTGGACAGACAATATGGGGGGCGGGCCCGCAGGGGCCAGTGGTGTTGTTTTGCGTTTGGGCTGGTTTGACATCAAGAGGGATGGTTGTAGTCGCCTAAAGGCCGGAATTTGTCGAAAACAGCGGTGGACTGTCCTTTGGCCATTGATACTGCTGTCTGGACTTGGTTCTATACACCAAGTTCAGCAGGGAGTGTGTTATGCGGTTTTCTGGCCTTCGGGTGCTGAAAGAAGGGCTGACCGGAAACAAGGGTTGGGGCCCGCATTGGCGTGACCCTGAGCCCAAGCCCGAATATGACATCATCATTATCGGCGGCGGCGGACATGGGCTGGCGACGGCCTTTTATCTGGCCAAGGAACACGGGCTGACCAATGTGGCTGTGCTGGAAAAGGGCTATATTGGTGGCGGTAATGTCGGGCGCAACACTACCATTATACGGGCCAACTACTTTTTGCAGGGAAATTCGGAATTCTATTCGCATTCTCTGAAGCTGTGGGAAGGGTTGGAGCAGGACCTGAACTATAACGTGATGCATTCGCAGCGTGGCATTCTGAACCTGTTTCATTCGGACGGTCAGCGCGATGCGGCAGCGCGGCGCGGTAATGCGATGATTTCCCAGGGCGATGACGCGATTCTGCTGGACCGCGAGGGCGTGCGCAAACATGCGCCGTACCTCGATTTCGACAATGTCCGCTTTCCGGTTTACGGCGCCTTGCATCACAAACGCGGCGGCACTGCGCGCCACGATGCGGTGGCCTGGGGGTTTGCGCGCGGGGCCGACAGCCGCGGCGTTGATCTGATCCAAAACTGCGAGGTCACCGGCATCGATATCGAAGGCGGCGTGGTCAAGGGCGTGCAAACCTCGCGCGGGGCGATCCGGGCCAAGAAGGTGGGCATCGTAGTCGCGGGCCGGTCCGGGCAGGTGGCGGCGATGGCGGGGATGCGGTTGCCGATTGAAAGCCATGTGTTGCAGGCCTTTGTCACCGAGGGGCTAAAGCCGGTGATCAATCAGGTGATCACCTTTGGCATGGGGCATTTCTATATCAGTCAGTCGGACAAAGGCGGCTTGGTATTTGGCGGTGATCTGGACATGTACGCGTCTTATGCGGCACGCGGCAACCTGCCCGCCGTGGAACATGTGATGGAGGCGGGCATGACCCTGATGCCGATGATCGGCAAGGCCAAGGTTTTGCGCAGTTGGGGCGGGATCATGGATATGACGCCGGACGGGTCGCCGATTATCGACAAGACGGGGATTGACGGGCTCTATCTGGATGCGGGCTGGTGTTATGGCGGGTTCAAGGCGGTACCGGGATCGGGCAATTGTTTTGCGCATCTGATCGCCACCGATCGCCCGCATGGTGCGGCCACCAAGTTCCGGTTGGACCGGTTCCGCACCGGGCGCGGTATATTGGACGAAGAAGGCACCGGGGCGCAGCACAATCTGCACTAGGCGCTTAAGGAAGGCCGGGAATTTGAGTATTTATCACAAGAAAAAGCGAAAGAGCCTGCGATGAGACTGCCTTGTCCGATATGTGGGGAGCGCGACCGGCGTGAGTTTTATTATCGCGGTGCGGCGTTAGATCGGCCTGATCCGGATGCCGGAGCGGCAGCGTGGGATGATTACCTGCATCTGCGTGATAACCCGGCGGGCGAGACGCGCGAGCTGTGGTTTCACGAGAGTGGCTGCAGCGCCTGGATCGTGGTGGCCCGAAACACGGTAAGTCACGCGGTTTTGGGGGCTGTTTTGGCGGCAGGTGAAAGCGCATGAGGATTGCAGGCAAGGGGTTGCTGGGCGGCGCGCGGACGGTGCCGTTTACCTTTGACGGGGTGCGGTATAGCGGGCTGGAAGGCGACACGCTGGCCTCGGCGTTGTTGGCCAACGATGTGCGCCTGGTGGGGCGGTCGTTTAAATATCACCGCCCTCGCGGGGTTTTCAGCGCCGGTAGTGAAGAGCCAAACGCCTTGGTGACCATTGGCTCGGGGGCGGCGCAGGACCCAAATGTGCGCGCCACGGTGCAGGAGGTTTTTCCGGGGTTGCAGGCACGCAGCCAGAACCGTTGGCCGTCGCTCGCCACGGATCTGATGGCGGTGACCGATCTGGCGGCGCCGTTCTTTGGGGCCGGGTTTTATTACAAGACCTTCATGTGGCCGCGTGCTTTTTGGGAGCGGGTGTACGAGCCGATCATTCGCCGGGCTGCCGGGTTGGGGGCGTTGTCCGGCGAGCATAACGCGGACAGGTATGAACGCGCCTGGGCGCATTGCGATTTGCTGGTGATCGGGGGGGGGGCGACCGGGGTGATGGCGGCGTTGGTGGCCGGGCGCGCCGGGGCGGATGTGATCTTGGCCGACGAAGACTCGCGGATCGGCGGGCGGTTGCTGGCGGAAACCCATGAGGTGGACGGGATGCCGGGCCATCACTGGGTGGCTGGGGTGTTGGATGAATTGCAGGCGATGGACAATGTCCGCCTGATGCCACGCACGGCTGTGACGGGCGCGTATGATCAGGGCATGTACGGCGCGTTGGAGCGGGTGGGCCATCACAAGGCGCAACGCGGTGGTGGCGCGCCGCTGGAAACCTTCTGGCGGATTGTGGCGAAACAGGCGGTGCTGGCGGCAGGTGCGTTGGAACGCCCGGTGGCCTTTGCTAATAACGACCGGCCCGGCATCATGATGGCAGGGGCGGTGCGCGCCTATCTGAATCGCTGGGGTGTGAGCCCCGGCAAGTCGGTGGCGATATTTGGCAATAACGATGACGCCCATCGGACAGCGCATGATCTGGTCGCTGCCGGGGTGCATGTGGCCACGGTGATTGACAGCCGCCATGACGCGCCTTTGTCGGACGCGTTTGAGGTGCGGCGCGGCGCGCAGGTTTGCAACAGCAGCGGGCGGCGTGGGTTGGAAAGCATCACCATCCGGTCGGTCAGTGGCGAAGAAAAGATACAGGCCGATTGTCTGGCGATGTCGGGCGGCTGGAACCCATCGGTGCATCTGACCTGCCACATGAATGGACGACCCACATGGCGTCAGGATTTGGCGAGCTTTGTGCCGACCCCGGGGGCGGTGCCGGGAATGCTGGCAGCGGGGGCCTGTAACGGCGCCTTTTCGACGGCGGCTTGCTTGCGCGAAGGCGCGGCGGCGGCGGCGCAAGCGTTGGATGCGCTGGGCATCAAAACCCCCGATGTGCCCCTGCCTCAGGCCGAGGACGCACCCTATGTCCTTACGCCGCTATGGGCGGTGGCAGGCAAGGGCCGGGCCTGGCTGGATTTCCAGAACGACGTCACAGTTAAGGATGTGAAACAGGCGGCCACCGAAAACTTCCGCTCGGTCGAGCATATGAAGCGCTATACCACCCAGGGCATGGCCACCGATCAGGGCAAGAATTCCAACGTGGGCGCGCTGGCGGTGCTGGCCGATGCCACTGGGCGCGGTATCCCGGAAACCGGTACCACCACGTTTCGCCCGCCCTATAACCCGGTGGCCATTGCCGCGCTGGGCGCGGGCGGGCAGGGTGCTGGCTTTGCACCGCAGCGCTTTACCACATCGCATAAGGCCAGCGTCGAACGCGGCGCGCCGATGATCGAGGCCGGGCTGTGGTATCGGCCCAGCTATTTCCCCGCCCCGGGTGAAACCAACTGGCGGCAATCGTGCGACCGCGAGGTTAACATGGTGCGCGAAACCGTTGGGGTGTGTGATGTGTCGACTCTGGGTAAGATCGACATCCAAGGGGCGGATGCCGGGGAATTCCTGGATTTTGTCTATAGCAACATGTTCAGCACGCTAAAGGTCGGCCGCACCCGCTATGGCTTGATGCTGCGTGAGGACGGGCATGTGATGGATGACGGTACCACCGCGCGGCTGGGCGAACATCACTTTGTGATGACCACCACCACTGCGGCGGCGGGCGAGGTGATGCGCCATCTGGAATTTGTGCATCAATGCCTAAAGCCGGTTCTCGACGTGTCGTTTATCTCGGTCACCGAACAATGGGCGCAGTTTGCCATCGCCGGGCCAAAGGCGCGCGATTTGCTGGATGGCTTGCTGGACGCGCCTTTGGGTGACGATTGGCCGTTTATGGCCTGTGGGCCGGTGCAGGTGTCGGG
>JBLINN010000183.1:0-8624 GCA_047639325.1 Paracoccaceae bacterium
TTTTTTGTATTTTAGCCGGTCCCGGCGGTGGGGCCAAGGGCAATGGTCGGGAACGAATGTCGGAAACGGGCATTGCTCTGATGGGCGGCGGTGCTAACAGATGGCACACGGCAGGGGTTTCCCGCCCGCCACGGAGAGCACCATGACCGACAATTCCCGGACCCGGCCCGGCAGCGGTATCCTGTTTATTCTGGCCGGTATGGTGGCGATTTCGATCAACGACATGCTGATCAAGCAAATGTCGGGCGGTTATCCGCTGCATCAGATCGTATTTACCCGGTCAGCCATCGGCCTGATTTTCAGCCTGTTTCTGGTGCAGTTTGAAGGCGGATGGTCGATTTTGCGGACCCGCCAGCCGGGGCTGCATATCGTGCGCGGGCTGATGGTCGTTATATCCAACATGACGTTTTTTCTGGCGCTGGCGGTGATACCGCTGGCCGATGCCACCGCGCTGTTCTTTGCGGCACCTCTGTTTATCACCGTGCTGTCGATTCCGATATTGGGTGAAAAGGTGGGGCCGTTGCGCATGGGCGCTGTGGTGGTTGGCTTTGTCGGGGTGATCATCATGCAGCGCCCGTGGCAGGGCAGCGAATCGCTGCAGGCCGACCGGATTGTGCTGTTGTTACCGCTGTTGGCGGGGCTGACCTATGCGATCATGCAACTGATGACCCGCAAGCTGGGCGCGACCACCAAAGCGTCGGCGCTGGCGGTCTATATTCAGGGGATGTTCATCGTGGTGTCGCTGGGATTTTGGCTGGTGGCCGGGGATGGGCGGTTTGCCGAGGGGTCGGACAGTGCAAGCGTGCAATTCCTGCTGCGCGCCTGGGTTCTACCCCCGACCGGAGACCGGTGGTTTTTCATCGGATTGGGGCTGAATGCGACGATTATCGGCTATTGCCTTAGCCAAGCCTACCGGATGTCAGACGCGGCCGCTGTGGCGCCGTTTGAATATGTCGGCCTGCCGTTGGCAGTGTTCTGGGGCTGGATGATCTGGTCCGACCTCCCCGATTGGGAGGTCTGGATTGGTATGGCGCTGATCATGGGTGCCGGGTTGTTTGTGTTCCTGCGCGAACAGCAAAAAGCGCGGCAGGTGGCCCGGGGCGAGATCAAGGCACGGTATTAGGGTCGGTAATAGGCGCCCGCCCTGCGCCCCCGTATCCGATTTATTTCAAATAAATCGAGCCGGAATTTTTGAAAAATTCCGTTTCCCGACCTGCCTTGCTGGGCCCTTAGGCCGACAGCGCGTACTGCTGCCCAGAGCGGGCGCCAAAGGCGCGGTCGAACCACAACCGGGACAGTTGTTGCGAAATGCCCGCACGCTGCGCCACTTTGCGCTTGGCCTCTTCGGTGAATTCCCACAGGCCGATGCTGATCTTGTCGCGCCCCTGCCCCTCGGACCCGATCAGGTCGGGCGAAGATCCGATGGCGCGGTAAATCCGTTCCATCCGTGCATCGAACACCCCGACAAAATGGCGGATGCCAAATCCTGTCATAATCTCGCCCCCCGCCAGCATCAGCGCGGCGGCGACGTTTGACCAGGCGTTGCGCGCCAGACAAAACCGGGTGCATTCCCAGATCAGCGGGCTGGAGATGGGCGCGCCGGGATTCAGGTGGCCGAATATTTCGTTGACCATCACCCGTTCCGTGGTGGGCAAGAACCGCATAGAGCCGCCGTGGCCGCCATCGGGGTTTTCCCAGATCACGTAAAGCGGGTTCAGCGCGTCATATTGGTCGCGTTCTTCGCCCGCCTCGTCGACATCCACCGGCCATCCCAACCGGGTGCGGAATTGATCCGCGCGGTCGCGAAACATCGAAGATGCAAGTTTTGGAAAAAAGTGCAGATCGTCTGAGTAGATATAGCGCAGCATGTAATGTCCCCTTCTCGTCCTGGCTGCACTCAGACTTACGGGAAGAATGGTTAATAACCGGTCGGAGCACCGCGCGGTCCCCCGTCTTGGCCGGAGTTTGGCCGATCTTAGGACCGGGTTTTCAGGAGGCGGCGTCAGACGACGATCAAGCCCCGGCTCATGGCGCGGGCAACCGCGTGGGTTGTGTTCAGCGCGCCCAGTTTAAAGCGCGCACTTTCGATATAGACCCGCAGCGTATGTTCGGAAATCGCCAGGGTTTCCGCCACTTGCGCCCGGCTATAGCCCATCGCCAGCAGGGTCATGGCGTCAACCTCGCGCGGGGACAATGAGCGGGCCTGTTCAGGAGTGCGGCCCGGTTCAAATTCCAGCGCCTTGCGGTTGAAATAATGCGCGATCAGGATCAGGTCGCGGCTGTGGGTCTCGGCAAAGGCGGCCCAAGTGTCATCGTCGCAAGTGTGGTTGGCGGTAAACAGGGCGAATTGGCCGTTTGGCCCGCGGATCGGGATGGAATACCCCTGATTGCCAACCCCATATTCCAGCGCATCGGCTAGAAACTGGCGCGCCGGTTTTCCTGACCAATCCAGCCGCTTCCAGTCAACCGGGTGAAACCGTTGGAAACAGCCAATAATGACCGGGTCCGTACGCAGATAGTTCTGGGCCAGATAGTGTTCCACCCATTCATCGCAATAGGTGCCGCACCCATATTGCTGACCGGCGCTGTCCACCCAGTGGTAGACCATATGGTCAATGCCAAAGGCATCGCGCAAAGCTACGATGACTTCTTGAATTCCCTCAAGCGTGTCGGTGGCGTCCAAGTCCACCAACACCTGATCCAGATTGACAGTGTCCAACATCACTATGCGCGCGCGCCTCTTCTGCTTTGGACGCTATTTCGGCGGCGGCGATCAGCTTGGTGTCATCCAGCTGCTCTGCCAAAGTTCCCAGACCGTTTGCATCCGCAAAGGTTTTGAGATCCGATAGAACGTCCAGTATCCAGTCATTATAGGCCATCAGAGTCGCTCCGGAATAGTTAATGAATAGTTAATGCAACTATAGCATGTGGCGTTTTGTTGGGAAATTCACTGATTTCAACTCCCCAAAAACAGTGAGATCGGGTTTTTCAAGTGGCTGATTTCAAAGAAATCACCGGTTTAAGACGCAAACGGCCGCGAATCACACAGTGATTCGCGGCTGTCTGATGGGTCTTTGGTAAACCGCAGAGGTTAAGACTTGGCGTCCAACACCTCTTCAAGGGTGCGCAGCCCGGTTGTGGGCGATTGCACCAGCACCGACATGTTGCCGGGTTTATGTTCGTTGCGCAGCATCTTCATGTGGGCCGCCGGCAGGTCATCCCAGGAAAACACTTCGGACATGCAGGGATCAAGGCGGCGCTCCAACATCAGTTTGTTGGCCGAGGCCGCCTGTTTAAGATGCGCGAAATGCGAGCCTTGAATGCGTTTCTGGTGCATCCACACATAGCGGACATCAAAGGTCAGATTGAACCCGGTGGTCCCGGCGCAGATCACCACCATGCCGCCTTTTTTGCACACAAAGGTCGATACAGGAAACGTCGCCTCGCCCGGGTGTTCGAACACGATGTCGACATTGTTGCCCTTGCCGGTGATTTCCCAGATCGCGGCGCCGAACTTGCGGGCCTCTTTGAACCAGGCACCGTATTCGGCGGTGTTCACCGTGGGCATCTGGCCCCAGCAGCTGAAATCCTTGCGGTTGATCACGCCTTTGGCGCCCAAATCCATCACGAATTGACGCTTGTCCTCGTCGCTGATCACCCCGATGGCATTGGCGCCGGCAGTGTTGATCAACTGGATCGCATAGGACCCCAGGCCACCCGAGGCGCCCCAGACCAGAACGTTCTGGCCGGGTTTCAGTTCGTGCGGGTGGTGGCCGAACAGCATCCGATAGGCGGTGGCCAAGGTCAGCGTGTAGCACGCACTTTCTTCCCAAGTCAGGTGCTTGGGGCGCGGCATCAGCTGCTGCGACTGCACGCGGGTGAACTGGCTGAAGGACCCGTCGGGGGTTTCATAGCCCCAGATGCGCTGGGTAGCCGAGAACATCGGATCGCCACCGTTGCATTCTTCGTCATCGCCATCGTCCTGATTGCAATGCACCACAACTTCGTCGCCGACGTTCCAGCGTTTCACCTTGTCACCCACGGCCCAGACGATACCGGCGGCATCGGACCCGGCGATGTGATAGGGTTGCTTGTGGCCGTCAAACGGGCTGATCGGGGTGCCCAGCGCGGCCCAGACACCGTTATAGTTCACACCTGCCGCCATCACCAGAACCAGCACATCGTGGCTGTCCAGCACCGGCACATCGACCACCTCTTTCAGCATCGCCTTGTCCGGCTCGCCGTGGCGTTCCTTGCGGATGGCCCACGCATACATCTGTTTGGGCACATATCCCATCGGGGGGATTTCACCGACCTCGTACAGGTCTTTTTCGGGTGCCTCGTAAGGGGCGATATCACCGTCTGTGTCCAAAGCCATGCTGGCCTCCTGTCTATCAAGTCAAATGCCGCAATGCAGAATCGTGGCGCTCAGCCGGAATATGAGCGCGCACGCAACAATGCAATAGCTATTATACCATATTTTGTAACTTTATGACCCTGCAGTTGCAGAAAGTTCTTTCGCACCTGCAGAAATATCCGGGTCAGCACCGGGCATCAAGTGGCGGATCGAATTGGCATAATACTGCAGCAGGTCCACCTGATCCGGGTTCACCGCGTAGGTGCCATTGGTTTCAGCCAGCACGCCATGTTCCACCAGTTGGCGCAGCCCGACCTCGGCCGCATAATCGCGATTGTCGCGCGGCAAGTGGATATGGGCATGCGGGACGTCCTGGATTGTCTGGCTTACGCCCATTTCGACCTGCGCCCGGGTCATCGGGCCGTTCTTCTGGATCAGCCAGCACACCAAGGGCACCGGCAGGATTGGAACAATAGCGCCAATCCGGGCCATCAGCGTCTGGGCAAGCGTCACGGTGACATCCTTGTTGACCCCGGCACAGAAGGCTTTCAGCGACAGCGGGTTGCCAAAGCTGACAGCGGCATAGCCAAACCGGTGATAGCGCCCGGTCATTCGCAGCCACAACAGGTTCAGCAATTTGCGGGCGATCACCCCGATACGGGCGTTAAAACCCGGTTTGGTATTTTTGGCAGCGGCGGTCAGGATCCTGTCTTCGAGCACCCGGTCATAATTCAGGGCGACTGGCACAAACACCACATCGCGGCCGGTGGGGTCAAAATCATCCGTGATGTATTTCAGCAGGCCCAGCTTGGGCGGCATCAGCGCGCCCGTCTGGCTAAGCCCGCCTTCGGGGAACATCGCCTGCGTCACCCCCGCATCGGTGGCCAGCCGCACGTAACGCGCCAATACCCGCCGATAAAGTTCGTTGCGCGATTTGCGCCGGATGAAATAGGCCCCCATCGCCCGGATCAACCGGCTAAGCGGCCAGACCTGCGCCCATTCGCCCACTGCATAAGACAGTGCCGACCGGTCGGCGGCCAGATAGGTGACCAGCACGTAATCCATATTGCTGCGGTGGTTCATCACAAAAACCACAGTGGCATCCGGATCAATCGCCTTTAATTCCTGTTCGTCGTGGTACCCCAACCGCACCCGATACAGGGTGTTGCTAAGCAGCTTTGCCAGACGGATGGCAAAGCCAAAATAGGCCGAGGCGGAAAACGACGGCACGATTTCGCGGGCATAGCGTTCGGCCTCTTCAAAGGCGACGCTTTCGGGGACGCTATTGGCCTTGGCGTGATCGGCAATCGCCTGATTGACCTGTGGGTCGTAGATAAGGCGTTGGATCATATCAAAGCGACGCGCCAGCTTGAACGGCTGGATCGGGCGTTCCAGATTTTCGTTCAGCTTGGACACCACCTTTTCCAGCCGACGACGAAAGAACCAGCGCACCGACGGGATCATGATCTTGTCCAGCGCCGCGACCAGCGCGAAGCCAAGGATCAGAATCAGCAGCCAAAGCGGCATTTGAATCGAATGCATCATCGCAGCAGACTTGCATTAAATATCTTTGGTCACAATCGGTTCAATTCTCAAATGATTTGGGGGTTACGCCGCAACGCAGCGAATTGACATGTACCGAAAATTACGATTTAGAACCCTGCAACGAAATTATATTACCGCTTTAGGCCGGAGAATGCCCGATGACACAGACCGTCAAAGACCGCCAAACTGATCGTCCGTGGCTCATCAGAACCTATGCTGGTCATTCCACTGCCAAAGCGTCGAATGCGCTGTATCGGGGCAATCTGGCCAAGGGGCAAACCGGGCTGTCTGTGGCGTTCGATCTGCCGACCCAGACTGGCTATGACAGCGACCATATTCTGGCGCGCGGCGAAGTGGGCAAGGTGGGCGTACCGGTAACACATCTGGGCGATATGCGCAGCCTGTTTGATCAGATTCCGCTGGAACAGATGAATACATCGATGACCATCAACGCCACGGCGCCGTGGTTGTTGTCGCTTTATATTGCCGTGGCCGAGGAGCAGGGTGCGGATATTTCCAAGCTGCAAGGCACGGTACAAAACGATCTGATCAAGGAATACCTGTCGCGCGGCACATATGTGTGCCCCCCCAAACCATCGCTGAAGATGATCGCGGATGTGGCCGAGTATTGTTATACTAATGTGCCGAAATGGAACCCGATGAACGTGTGTTCCTATCACCTGCAAGAGGCCGGTGCGACTCCGGAACAGGAATTGGCCTTTGCTTTGGCCACGGCAATTGCGGTTCTGGACGAATTGCGCCCACGGGTGCCTGAGGCGGATTTCCCGGCACTGGTCGGGCGGATTTCGTTCTTTGTGAATGCTGGTATTCGGTTTGTCACCGAGATGTGCAAAATGCGCGCCTTTGTCGATTTGTGGGATGAAATTTGCGCGCAGCGTTACGGCGTATCCGACCCGAAATTCCGCCGCTTTCGTTATGGGGTTCAGGTGAATTCGTTAGGGCTGACGGAACAGCAGCCGGAAAATAACGTCTACCGGATTTTGATTGAAATGCTGGCGGTGACCTTGTCGAAAAACGCCCGTGCGCGCGCTGTACAATTGCCCGCGTGGAACGAGGCATTGGGGCTGCCGCGCCCGTGGGATCAGCAATGGTCGATGCGGATGCAGCAAATCCTGGCCTATGAAACCGACCTTTTAGAATATGGCGATCTGTTTGACGGCAATCCGGTGGTGGATGCCAAAGTAGAAGAGCTTAAGACCGGCGCGCGCGCCGAGCTGGCCAATCTGGATAGTATGGGTGGGGCTATTTCGGCGATCGAATATATGAAATCGCGGCTGGTTGAGTCTAATGCGGAACGGCTGAACCGGATCGAGACCGGGGCGACCACTGTTGTGGGGGTCAATAAATTCACCACGACCGAGCCATCGCCATTGCTGACCGAAGAAGGCGGCATCATGGTGGTTGATCCGGCGATGGAGCAGGACCAGATAGACCGGCTGAATGCCTGGAAGGCCGGGCGCGATGACAGCGCCGTACAGGCCGCGCTGGAGACGCTGCGCAAGGCGGCGCAATCCGGGGCCAACGTAATGGGCCCGTCAATTGCCGCAGCCAAGGCCGGGGCGACCACCGGCGAATGGGCCGAACAAATGCGTCAGGTGTTTGGCACCTATCGCGGCCCCACCGGCGTGTCGGGATCGGTTTCCAACAGGACCGAAGGGCTGGAAGATATCCGTGCCGCGGTGGATGCGGTCAGTGACAAGCTGGGGCGGCGGTTGAAATTCCTGGTGGGTAAGCCGGGTTTGGACGGCCATTCCAACGGCGCCGAACAGATTGCCTTTCGCGCCCGCGATTGTGGCATGGACATTGCCTATGACGGTATTCGCCTGACCCCCGAAGAAATTGTCGCCGCCGCGCTGGCGGAAGATGCGCATGTGGTTGGCCTGTCAATCCTGTCGGGCAGCCATGTGCCGTTGGTTCAGGATGTCATGCAAAAGATGCAAGCCGCCGGATTGGGCCATATCCCGGTGATTGTCGGCGGGATTATTCCCGAGGAAGATGCAAAAAAACTTTTGGCGATGGGCATTGCTAAGACCTACACACCCAAGGATTTCGAACTAAATACCATCATGATGGATATTGTTTCTTTGGTTGACGTTGACGGAATTGCGTCCGAATAACTCGTACTTCAGTTAACAAAACAAAAAAATGCATGAAATACACATTCTGACGCAGAACTGCGTCACAATGTTCGCTATTGTATCAACTCAGGGCGACCTGACGCAGAACTGCGTCACAATGTTCGCTATTGTATCAACTCAGGGCGACCACTCTCGCCCGCTAACTCAGAAACAGGAGACCTGAATGACCTTCGATCTAAAGGGCATGTCACTAAAAGAATTGAGCAAACTTCAGGATGAAGTTGCAAAAGCGCTGGAAGGCGCCAATGACCATGAACGCAGCCTGGCGCTGAAAGCCGCCGAAAACGCCGCTGCGAAATTTGGGTATTCGCTGGACGAATTGTCTGGCACAGGAAAACCAAAAGCCGGAAAGAAGCGGGCCAAGGCCGCAGCTAAATACAAGAACCCAGCCGATCCAGAGCAAACCTGGTCAGGCCGTGGGCGTAGACCTCAGTGGATTCACGATTCTCTTTCAGCCGGTGCAGATATCACCGACCTGGAAATTTAACCCCGGAGTAGCCCTGACATGACCATTCACATTGGCGCCCAGCCTGGCGATATAGCGGAAACCGTTCTTTTACCCG
>JBLINN010000184.1:0-8605 GCA_047639325.1 Paracoccaceae bacterium
AACGCTAGAAATATTGACGGGCGTTGATCCGCAGCAAGCGAACCCCGCGAGAAAGGCCACCAATTGGGCAATAATTAACAATTATCTATCCTTGGCGTTAGTTTCTGTGATATTATTTGGGCTGTCGGACGGCATTATTGAAGACACTGGCCAGCTGCCGGTTCCGACAGGATATAACTTGGTTACTTGATTGAAGGGTACAGATTTATGGCACAAGATATTGAGCAAATCGTGAGCGACCTTGACCGTCGCGTTGAGCGACATGTTGTGGAGCAAAACAAAGTTAACAAGCGCGTTCACGATGAAATTAAAAAACAAAGTCAAACCATTAGTGACCTTGACCGTCGCGTTGAACGCCATGTTGTGGAACAAAACAGAGTGAACTCTCGCGTTCATGACGAGATCAAAAAGCTGCAAAAGCAACTGAAAATACTTGAGCGAGGATAGCTTTGCACGCAAAGATCTTCGGCCAGACGGAACAAACGGGTCAACCATCGCGAGACTTTCAAATTGGGACCGTGGGCAGGAAATGTCAGCTTTGATCATTTCGGCCTGCCCGGCCTGTTGTGAGTTTACCGCGCCGGCATGTAGACCGGCTGGCAATTCACCCAAATTCTCTGCGAAATGGGTGAATTGCCAGCGAGTTCCCGCATAGGAAACGCTAATCGTTTGCGACCCTAAAGCGGCTGTTTGGTGTAATCAACCTCGTCCGGGTACAGCCCGTCTTCGATCGATGTGGTATGCACAACGTCCAGACGCCCACCTTTGACCTGACTGATATATTGCGGCCCAAACACCTGGTGCGTCTTGCCGTTGAACAGCTTGGCGCCCTGTGGGTGCTCGTTGGAATGGGGCATGTCGGTGATCGCCTCGACCGCCTCGATCAGTTTGCCGCGATCTGCAGGGCCTTGATAGCCTGCGGCCTCCATCCCGTCCTTGATGGTATAAAGCGTCTCCCAGCAGCCAAACATATGCGCATAGGTCGACACATCCGCCGGGTCGCTGACCGACGCGCCATTATCGTCGACGCCGACGGCGGTGCGGAAATTCTTGTCAAACGATGACTGATCGGATTGCGCATAGCGCGGCATACCCTCCCAGAAATAGGTGTTTTCCAGGAATTCCAGGCCGGGGCTACCCAGATCGACGGCCTCAAGGCTGTCGATAAAGCCAAAGATCGCCGGGTGGGACGGGCCAAAGAATTCGCCCATTTCCTTGACGAATGTCAGCACGGCGGGGCCGACCATCACGTGATAGATCACCTCGGTATCGCGCGGGATCTTCGGGAAATACTTGGTAAAGCTGGTTTCCGTCGGCGGGATGGCGATATGCGCCAGCACCTCGCCGCCCTGCGCCTCGATCGCGGCGGTGAAATAATCGCGGTGGTTATGGCCAAAGGCAAAGTCAGGGAAGATCATCGTGACCTTCTTGCCAAGATTTCCGGCCACATAAGGCGCCATCGCCTGCACTTGGCTTTTCACATCGGTGATGCCGGACTGCAAGGTGTAACGGTTCAGCATGCCGCTGGCGACGTGATGGCCTTCGGAGACCACAAAATACGGCAGCTTCAGCTCGCCCGCGCGGGGGGACGACCCGATGACCACGTGGCTGAACAACGTGCCAAAGCCAACATCGGCCTTGTGCTGGGTGGCGAATTTCTCGACCACCTCGGCGCCGCGCTTGGGGTCAGTGCCGTCATCCTCGGCGATGATCTCGACGGGGCGGCCATTGATGCCGCCTGCATCGTTGATCGCCTTGACGGCGGCCATCGTTGTCCGGTCATACCAGCGGCCATAAGACGCGCCGATGCCGGTGCGGTGCACTTGAAACCCGATGCGGATCGGCTCACTGGTCTGGGCCTGCGCATAGCGCGCCCACAGCGGGATGCTGGCCGAGGCGGCAACGCCCCCGGCGAGGGTTTTCAGCACGTTGCGCCGGGAGGTCCCAGCGAGAGGTTTTGTAGGTGTCTTGGTGTCTTTGGTCATTGGAATATCCCCATGTTGGAATCATCTTTTGGGCCGCGCCCCGGCCTCTATAGTCGTTAGTGTGCAAGCGATTGAAATGTTTGTCCAGTATTTTGAACAGGCTCCGATCTGCATTGTCAGGCAACCCGCGGCGAAGCCAGCAGCCAAAGGCCAAACAGCGTGTAAAACACCATAAACAGCGCCAGCGGTGCCTGACTAAGGGCGGCGCGTTTGTTGGACCCGAAATGGTGCAGCGCAATGGTATGGGCCAGCATCACCGCCAGAATATGCCCAGCCACCACCGCTCCTGCTTGGGTCAACCAGATAGCGCGCACGCTGGCTTGGTTGTTGAAAAACCCAGTGGACACAAAGTGATGCCCCAGCCGCAGATAATCCGCGCCGTTGGCCAGCGGATCGCTGAGCGCGACCAGCGTATATTGGCCATCAACCAGAAAACTGGTGAAATAATGGGCTATGTGATAGCCCAGCGCAATTGGCAGGATGGTGGGCGCGAACAGGCAGAACGCCCGGATCAGCCGGGTCTGTGACCCTACCAGCTTCAACCCCAGCCACACAGCCGTCGCAAACACAGCAATCAGCGCGGTATTGGCGATCACCAGCCCGACAAGGTTTTCGGTGATAACGGCGGATCGACCGGGAAATTCCAGCGGGTTGATGCCGATCAGGCCAAACCACCAGAAGGTTTCATTCAGGCCATCAAAGCTGCCACTGCCCAACATCACCAGCATAAACACCGCCACGCCAATCGGCGGGGTCCGGCGCGCCAGCACCTGCCAGCCGGGCACGCCCAGCCCGATATGCGCCTTTAGGCGACCAAACAGCGCCATCCGGGTATAATTGCGCATCAGCATACTAAAGCCTTCGGCGCGCAACAGCCATCGCGGGCCAAACGCCAGCAGGCCCAGATAGGCAAACAGCCAATACCCGCCGACATATCCCGCCAGCCGCGCCGGGTCCGCCGGGGCCGGATCGGCCAACAGAACCGCGACAAAACCCAGAAACGTCAAAAGCGCCAGCCAATGACCAAACCGCGCTGGCAGGCGCAAAAATGGCCGGATGCCCAGCGCCTTGCGTGTCAGGGCCACCGGCCCGGTCCATGGATTCACCCAGCGCCAAAAATCGCCCAACAGACCCTGCAATGTCACAAAGCCGATCCACCAGATGGTCCAGACAAACAGGGACATCGGATTTTCCAACGGGTCCCGGTCACCATTCAGCCCAACCCAGATCAGCCAGACCAACAACAAAAACGCCAGCGTGGACGTCACCTGCCGCGCGCCCGCCCTCGCCCGCCTGCGCCATACGGCGCGCGGGCGGAACACCGGTTCCAGCACCCGTCCCGGCAACACCGCCAGCAACAAAACGGTCAGCGCCACACTCGCCGCGCCGGCAAGGATATAGGCATCCGTGGGCAACAACAGCACAAACCCCTGTTCCGAGGCATGCGCCAAAGCCGGGCCAGCCGGAAGCCCCAGCATGGCCACCATCAAGGCAGCGCGCAGGGCAGGGTGCGGTTTTGGGCAAAAGGTCATGTTCAGATGATACAGGGCCTTCCCGCGGATGACAGTAAAAATCCTCGCGCCGCAAGTGGATGTCTGTTCGCGGGCCCATGGCCCCATTTGCGCCACATTCCCGGCGGTTTGTTGCTTTTCGCGCGAACAATAGCAGTCAGCGACAGACTACAAACCGTATATTTGTCAGATGCTTAATCGGCGACTCGCAGCATCTTGCCGATTGGCCGCCAGCCGAGGCGATTTGGCGGTTTTTGCCACAATAGGCGCCTATATCTGTCTTGGGATCGACCCTTATCCGGTGGCAGGGCTGGCTTGGCAGCGTAGTTCTGGGCAGACCTCCGCATAAGGATCACCACCCCCCAGGTGACGCAGCCCCAGAACTGCCAGCGGCCGTTTGCGGCAATTGGCAGGTCGGATCGCGAAGGTAGGGGGCTGCCTTCGCGATCTTCTGGCTGGGGGACAAGATGAAGTGCAAGCGTGGCTAGTCGCGCCCGCCCGCCGCCAATTCCACCAGAATTTCCCGGCTGTGCTCGCCGCGTTCCGGGCTGGACGCGGGCGCCTGCGGCGCGTGGGTGGAAAACCGCGGCGCGGCGGCGGCTTGCAGCACGCCGTCCGGGTCTTGCCAGACATTACGCGCAGCGTTCATCGGATGCGCCATCGCCTGTTCGGGGTCCAGCACCGGGGCGACGCAGGCGTCTGTACCCACAAAGATCGCGGCCCATTCTTCGCGGGTTTTGCTGGCGAATATCCCGGTCAGGCGGTCGCCCAGCATCGGCCACAGCGCCTTGTTGAACTGCTGCACAAAATCCGCATCCCCGGCCAGGCCCAACAGGTCGATAAATAGCGCGTAAAACTTCGGCTCAAGACATTGCACCGTCATAAACCCACCATCGCGGGTGCGATAGCTGCGGCACCAATGCGGCCCGTCCAGCAGGCTGGCACCGCGTTCGCTGACAAAGCTGCCGCTTTGGCGCATCGTCAGGATCAGGTTCATCATATGGGCCGAGCCATCATAGATCGCCGCATCCACCACCGTGCCCTGCCCGGTTGCGCGCGCGTTCAGAATGCCCGACAGCATCCCCACTGCCAGATACATCGCCCCGCCGCCGATATCGCCCACCAGCGTTGGTGGCGTCAGCGGCGGCTGCCCAGGCTCGGACGCATACCACAGCGCGCCCGACATCCCGATATAGTTCAGGTCATGCCCCGCCACCGATGACAGCGGGCTTTCCTGGCCCCAGCCGGTCATCCGGCCAAAAACCAGCGCCGGGTTCACCGCGTGGCAGTCATCTGGCCCGATCCCCAGCCGCTCCATCACGCCGGGGCGAAAGCCCTCGATCAACCCGTCTGCTGTGGCCACCAGCTTGTGGAAGGTGGCGATATCGTCCGCATCTTTCAGGTCCAGTTCGATCGACCGCTTCCCCCGGTCAATCAGCGCGCGTTCTGGGATGCCAGGGGTAACGGCGCCGCCCTTACGGTGAACGACGATGACATCGGCCCCCAGATCGGCCAGCAACATCGCGGCAAACGGCCCCGGCCCCAGGCCTTCGACCTCGATAATACGCATTCCGCTTAGCATGGTGGGTTTCCTTTGCGCCTGCTTGCCACCGGGTTATTGTCGCCCTTCAAACTTGGCAAGCCCGATGCCGCCGCCAATCAGGCAGTCGTGCACCGACCGCGCCAGTTCCACAGCCGTGGGCGTGTCGCCATGCACGCAGATCGTATCAATCGCCGTTGGAATCCGCTTGCCGCTTTCGGTGATGATTGCGCCCTCTTGCACCATCTCCAATATACGCGGCCCGGCAATCGCCGGGTCATGGATCACCGCGCCGGGTAGGCTGCGGTCGACCAGCGTACCGTCGTCATTATAGGCGCGATCGGCAAAAATCTCGCCCGCCCAGTTGCAGCCCAAATCGCGCACAGCGGTTTCCATCGCCGTGGCGGCCAGCACCATGATGATGATATCGGGGTCCACCGACAGTGCCGCCTCGTAGCAACTGCGGGCAAGATCAACATCCGACATAATCATGTTCGACATCGCGCCATGCAGTTTTAGATGCCGTACCTTGCCGCCCATCGCCTGCGCCATGCCGATGGCGGCGCCCAGCTGATAACGTATCGTGTTTTGCAGGGTTTCCGTAGGCAGGTTCAGGCGGCGACGACCAAAGCCTTGCAGGTCGTCAAACCCGGGATGCGCGCCAATGCCGACATTGCCCGCAATCGCACGGGTCATGGTCGCGGCCATCACATCCGGGTCGCCCGCGTGAAAGCCGCAGGCGATATTGGCCGAGGTGACGATCTGCAACAAAGCCGCATCATCGCCCATGGTCCAGGGGCCAAAACTTTCGCCCATATCGGCGTTCAAATCGACAGTGCGGGTCATTCGAGGTCTCCTGGATCGGTATACGCGGATATCATGCCGCTGATCAGTTGATAGGATAGCAGGTCAGACATGTCGGCAACATCCCGCACCAGCGGGTGGCAGGCCTTGGGCAGGGATTTCAGTATGGCTTGGTGCCGAACCTGTGCCGCCAACCCCTGGTCCAGCGTGACGAAGGTAAACCGCAGCGGCGCGCCCGCCGGTGCCTGCGCCACAATCGGCAGATCGCAGGGGATGACCGTGCCAATCCGGGGATAGCCGCCAGTGGTCTGGCATTCGGGCAGCAGCACAAATGGCTTGCCATCGCCGGTCATCTGGATATCCCCGGGAACAATGACTTCGGACAGGATATTCAACTGGCCCTGCGCGGCAAAGCCATCGCCCGCCGACATCATCTGCGCCCCCATCCGGTTGGCGCGCGCGCCGCGGGTAAACTCGGTGGCCTCAAACCGGGCCAGGACATCACTGGCAAACAGCGCGGTCTGAACGCTGGGCACAATCCGCGCCGTACCGCCGGCAAAGCGCCCTGAGGCCTGCACCACCAACCCCGTCACCTTCGATTTATCTGCGCCAGCGGTCAGGGTATCCCCAGCTTGCACCATCCCACCCAGCCCCGCCAGCAGATGGGTCGAGCGCGACCCAAGCAGGTCCGGCGCGTCAATCCCGCCGCCCAGATGCAGATAGCCATAGGCGCCAGAGCGCACCGCGCCGATGCTCAGCCGCTGGCCTTTTTGCATTGCATGGCTGGCGCTCCACGCCACCGCCGCACCATCAATCGCCACCGTCATCGGCGCGCCAGTCAGGGCAATGCGGATGTCTCCGCTTGCCTCAAACTCGCCCCCCATCCCGGCCATTTCCAATGAGGCGAGTCGCGGGCTTTGCCGCAGCAACGCCGCCCCTTCGGCCTGCGCCTGCGGGTCCGCTGCGCCGCCGCAGGACAGGCCCTGTTCCAAAAGCCCGGGCCGCCCGAGATCCTGCAAGGTACAGGCCGGGCCGATGCGGAGCACGATCAGCCCAGTCATGGATCAATCCCTTCGAAACTGGCGCCGCCAAGCCCCTGAGGATCGTCCCGCCTGATGCGTTCCAGATCCTGCGCCGTCACCGGCTCGAACAGCATCTCGTCCCCCGGGGTCAGGGCAAACGGCGCGGGGCGATCCACCTGAAAACAGCGAAAGACCGTCTGGCCCACATGCCGCCAGCCAGTGGGCGCAGGCGCTGTGAACAGCACCAACTGGCTGATCGCCAGCACCAGCGCCCCCGCAGGCACCATCGGCGTCAGGTCCTTTTGCCGGGGCAGGTTCCATTCCGGCCCCAATGGCCCCAGATAGGGCTGGCCCGGGGCGAAACCGATGGTCAGCACCCGCACCCGCGTGTTGCTGATCCGGGCAATGGCGTCACTTTCTGACAGGCCGGCAGCGGCGGCCGCTTCGGCCAGTTGCGGCGCCAAATCGGTGCCATAGACGCAGGGCACCCGCCACAGCCTGCGCCCGGGTGGCATATGCGCGTCATACCAATTGCGGTTATCCAGCAGCGTCTGCAACCTTGAGTGTAGATCGGCATGTGGCAGGGTCAGCGGATCAAAGCGCAGAAAGGTTGAGGCCAGTGACGTGGAGGTCTCGCCCACTCCGTCCCATGCCATCTGTTCCAACGCAGCGCGAAACGCCAGCGCGGCGCGGTTGGCGGGTTCGCTGAGCGCCTCGGCGAAGGTCACCAGCATGCCGGACAGGCCAACGGTGCGGATCAGCGGGAAATCAGTGGGGGATGGCGGGGCCATACAGCCTCCCTAACAGAATTGGGGTCAGATACATCGGGAATTGATAGCAGCCGATGAAAACCAATAATGGCGCGGTGATCTCGGGCGGCAAGGCCACCAGAAACAATGCGATGTTGCGGTTACCGGCAACGATAGCGACCGGAACCGCGTCGTGATGGTTGCCAGTGACGCGCATCGCCAGATAGGCGGCGAATTGCATGCCGAAATTCACCGCAAAGGCCGCGCCCAGCCAGCCCAGCAACAGCAAAGGATCACTGGCCAGCGCCGGTCGGATCGCCGACATCAACGCCACAACAATTACCGCCAGCGCAATCGCTGTGGCCCCGTCCAGCGCGGTGCGGGTTTCGGGGCGCATCTGCGGCCAGACCCAGTGGCGTAGCGCAAAAGCCACGCCAACCGCCCCCATTATGACCGCCACCAACCGCAACGCCGCCTGCATCACCGCAGCCACATCGCCCAACTCTGGCAGCAGCCAAAACACCGGCAGCACGGTCAGCGGCAGAATAGCCGTGCCAAGGATCAGCAGCCGCATCGCCGGGGCCGGGTCATGCCCCAGCAGGATGGTGAAGTTCGGCGTCCCGGTGACGGATGACGCCGACAGCACCAGCACAATCGCCATGATCAACGGTGACCAAGGCACATGCAAAACCGTCAGCAGACCGATAAACCCCAGCGGTAACAGCAGTTGCAACAACAGTAATATTCCGGCGGTACGCCGCAATGCCCCAAGGCTTTGCACCGCGTCCCTTGGGCCGATGCGAAACGCGGTCAGAAATAACAACAGCGCAATCATCTGCGGCAACCACGGACGCAGCCAGGCGGCCAATTCGGGCAGGGCCAGCCCAGCCAGCAACCCCAACACCAGGCAAGCCTTTCCATGTTTTGCGGCAAATGCGAGCATCACGACGCAGCCTTTCAGCGCTGATTTAACAAAAGAGACGCGGGCGCGGCT
>JBLINN010000185.1:0-8552 GCA_047639325.1 Paracoccaceae bacterium
CGGTTTGCGCGCCACCAGATCGACCAGCGCCGACAGGCCGGAATGCCCCCGGCCCTCGTCCACATCTGTGTCGTAGTCTTCCAGCCGCAAGACCTCGAACCCGGCAAAGGCGTCGGCCAGCAAATCCGTGGTGTACATATGCGATTCCACCGGCGGCCCACCGGTGCCATAGCCAACCTGGCGCGGTGCATAACCATGCAGCAACAGCAGACCACCCGGGGCCACCGCCTGCGCCATCCAGCCGAACAACTGTGCCCGCAAATCGGGCGGCGCGAACTGGATAAAGATGCCGACAACTGCATCAAACTGCTGATCCCAGTCCCAGTCTTCGATCCCGGCCACATTATATTGCGGGGTCACGCCATTTTCAGTCGCCAGTTGCCGCGCCTTTTCCACCGCCACCGGCGACGGATCAAAGCCGGTCACCTGATGCCCGAGCGAGGCCAGATAAACCGAATTGCGCCCTTCACCATCGGCAACGCTTAGCACATTTGATCCCGGCTCCAGCCACTTGCTTGCAGATGTCAGAAATTTCGCCGGTTCCTTGCCAAACAAATATCCCGGCTCTGCGTATCGTTGATCCCACATGGCAATCCCTCCAGTTGCCTATCTATCTAGGTCACTCTCTCAGAATAACGACAGCTGGTCACCGGGTTTTGATGGCACCGCAAACAGATCACATCGCAGCGCTTGGGTCTGACGGTCCAGCCCCAGCTGCCGCGCCGCCCGCTTGAACCGCCCCGCCACCATGTCAGCATAATGCCCCTGCCCGCGCATTCGGTGCCCCCAGCGGGCATCGTAATCCTTACCGCCATGCATTTCGCGCAGCCGCGCCATCACCCGCGCCGCGCGCCCCGGTTCGTGTTCAGCCAGCCAATCCTGCCAAATCTGCGAGACTTCGCGCGGCAGGCGCAACATGATCCAGCTGGCCGCATCCGCCCCGGCATCATGCCCGGCCTGCAACAGCGCCTCAACCTCGTGATCTGTCAGCCCCGGCACAATGGGCGAGGTCATCAACCGCACGGGTATCCCCGCCTGGGTCAGCCTGCGAATGATCTGCAACCGCCGCTGTGGCGACGGCGCGCGTGGCTCCATCCGCCGCGACAGACCCGCGTCCAGCGTGGTTAGCGAAATGCCCACCCGTACCAGTCCGCGCGCCGCCATCGGTGCCAGAATATCAATGTCGCGTTCGATCAGCGCGCCCTTGGTGACAATTGCCACCGGATGGTTGAAATCCGACAGCACCTGCAAACAGGCGCGGGCAATTTCCCACGTCTTTTCAATCGGCTGATAGGGATCAGTGTTGGTGCCAATGGCAATCACCGCCACCTTATAGCGCCGCGCCGCCAGTTCCCGCCGCAGCACGTCCGCCGCATTGGGCCGCGCCACCAGCTTTGTTTCAAAATCCAGGCCCGGCGACAGGCTCAGATAGGCGTGGCTGGGCCGGGCAAAGCAGTAGGCACAGCCATGTTCGCAACCGCGATAGGGGTTGATCGAGCGGTCAAACGGCAAATCAGGCGAGCGGTTATAGCTGATCAGGCTGCGCGCCTGTTCCGCCGTCACCACAGTGCGAAACGCCGGGCGATCCTCGGGGATATCCCAACCATCCGCTTCTTCGCTGCGCGCCAGATCAAACCGGCCGGACAGATTGCCCGACACCCCGCGCCCCCGGCGGCGTGCCTTGTCAATCGTGATGGGATAGGTCATCCGCCAAATTTAGAACATAATGTGAACATGCGCAACGGCTCTAACATCACCTGCAACATCTCCCACATCATCTCCCACATCATCTCCCACATCATCTCTATGCAAATTCTTCATTATCATTCGCACCTAAATCCACCTATTGGTCGGTTGCAGCGTCATCAGTGTCGCTATTGTCGCAGTCCCTGCGCAGTCCTTTGTCCACAAGGGAAAAAACGACCACGCCGGGGCCCGCAGCCCCGCCTTGCCAAGGAATTGCGCCCATGTCGGAAGAAGATGACATAATCCTGTCGGAACTCGACGACGAAGAACTTGTCCTACAGATGTTTGACGACCTCTATGACGGCCTCAGAGAAGAGATCGAAGAATCGGTCAACATCCTGCTGGACCGCAAATGGGCGCCCTATGACGTCCTGACCAAAGCGCTGGTGGGCGGCATGACGATTGTCGGCGCCGATTTCCGCGACGGCATCCTGTTTGTCCCCGAGGTTCTGCTGGCCGCCAATGCAATGAAGGGCGGCATGGCCATCCTGAAGCCGCTGTTGGCCGAAACCGGTGCGCCGCGGGTTGGCAAAATCGTCATTGGCACCGTCAAGGGCGATATCCACGATATCGGCAAGAACCTGGTCAGCATGATGATGGAAGGCGCCGGGTTCGAAGTGGTCGATCTGGGCATCAACAACTCGGTCGATTCCTATCTTGGGGCGCTCGAGGCCGAAGAACCCGATATCCTGGGCATGTCCGCCCTGCTGACCACCACCATGCCCTATATGAAAGTGGTGATTGACACGCTGATCGAGCAAGGCAAACGCGACGATTACACCGTTCTGGTGGGCGGCGCGCCCTTGAACGAGGAATTCAGCAAAGCCATTGGCGCCGATGCCTATTGCCGCGATGCCGCCGTTGCGGTGGAAACCGCCAAGGACTTTATGGCGCGCAAGCACAACCAGCTGAGCGCCTAAGCCTTGGTCAGGCGCAAATCTCCGGCCCGCCCTGTCCGGCGGGCCCCGTCGCGCTCTGCCCCGCTCTCTTCTGCCCAGAACATCAACCGTCTGGACGACCAAAGCCTGACAGAATCAGGCCTGGCCGCCCCGCACACCAAACCGGGTCGGATCTTGCTGATCGCCTGTGGGGCGCTGGCCCGCGAGGTACTGGACATCAAGGCGCGCGGCGGCTGGGATCACATGGACCTCACCTGCCTGCCCGCCATCCTGCACAACCACCCCGACCGGATCACCGACGCGGTCACCGAAATGGTCGAAAACCACCGCGCCACATACGACCTGATCTATGTGCTCTACGCCGATTGCGGCACTGGTGGCCTGCTGCAAGCCGCCTGCAAAACCCTGGGTGTCGAAATGTTGGCAGGCCCACACTGCTATTCCTTCTACGAAGGCAACCAAGCGTTCACGGCCCACGGCGACAGCGAAATCACTGCCTTCTACCTGACCGATTTTCTGGTCCGCCAGTTTGATACCTTTATCTGGAAACCTCTGGGGCTGGACCGCCACCCGGAGCTGCGCGACAGCTATTTCGGCCATTACGAAAAGCTGGTCTATCAAGCACAAACCAACGACCCGGCCCTGACCGCCAAAGCCCAAGCCTGCGCCACCCGCCTTGGCCTGGCGTTTGAACACCGCCAAACCGGCTATGGCGACCTGGCCACAACCCTCGAACACTGGGCAAAAAAACCAAACTAACTTTTTCTGGCCGTAAAGCGTGTCGCGTTAGATCGAATTCATTTGCCGGGGTGAACGCGTTGTGCTGCACAAACGCTGCCTCACCCTGGCAAATGAATGCTTGAATCCAATGTAACGCGACACGCATTAAATATCCCCGGGGGAGTCCGTAAGGACGGGGGGCTGGCCCCCTGCCCGATCAAAACCCGCACCTAACTCACAAATTCTGCGACGCCACCAAGCCAATACGCTCAATCATCGCCCTTAACCCGTTAGAGCGCTGCGCCGACAGGTGATCATTCAGCCCAAGCCGGCCAAATTCCGCCCGTGCATCCACCTGCACCACCTCGGCCATCGACAGCCCGTTATACAAACTCCGCAAAACCGCGATCAGCCCGCGCACGATCATCGCGTCACTTTCGCCGTCAAACCGGAAGACACTGCCCTCGATCACCGGATGCAGCCAGACCTGACTGGCACAGCCATCCACCTTGGTGGCCGGAACCTTCAGCGCACCGTCCAAAGGCGCCATTCCTTTACCCAGATCAATCACATAGCGATACCGATCCTCCCAATCCTCGAGAAACTCAAAATCCTCAACAATTTCCTCAAAGGCAGGGCTGGCCATCTGATGTATCTCCGTAAGGGAACTCGCTTTTTGGGGGTATGCCGCGCACGCGGCGCTGTCCAGCCCCGGCTTGCGCCTTTTCAACCGTGCCCGGATGCGGTAACCGAAAGCGAGGCATTCAAAAACGGCGGGGCAAGATGCGCAAATCCCTGATACTTATTCTGATGGCAGGCCTGCTTGTTGCCGGGTGCGGCGGCTGGGGCGACAGCCGTGCCAACCCACGCAACTGGTTTGGCAAAAGCAGCCCGGCGGCAACCACCCTTACCAACACGGGCGAAACCAACGCGCTGATACCCAAAAAATCCTCGGTCAACAAACGCCCCGACGCCGAGGACCGCAGCGAAGCTATTGGCACGATCACCGAATTGCGTGTCGAACCCACACCAATCGGCGCCATTATCTATGTCTCGGGCGTGGCCTCCCGTCAGGGCGCGTTTGACACCGAGCTTCGCCTTGACCCAATTGGCGAGGGCGCCGACACGAGCGTTTTGTCCTACACGTTTTACGTGGTCTATCCCGACTACCAGACAGCCGTCAGCACCGAACGCAGCCGCACGGTGATCGATGCGCTTAGCCTGACGCATCAGGAATTGCAGGGTGTGCGCCTGATTCGCGTCTCAGGGGCGCAGAATGCACTGGAAACGCGGCGGCGCTAACCGCGCCGCAGCCGTCACCACCACAACAGTCTAAAGCTCGACCACCCGCACGGTCTGCCCCTTGGCGGCCAGCGCGATCTTGCCCTCGCACAGGCGCAGCGCGTCGGCGCCAAACACTTCGTGACGCCAGCCCGACATGGCAGGCACATCGCGCAAGCCTGCGGCAATGGCGTCCAGATCGGCACTTGGGGCAATCAGCTTGGCAGCAACACCGGAACTTTCGGTCTTGGATTTCAACAACACCCGCAACAGATCGGCAAGTGCCGGATTGACCTGCAGTTTCTCGCGGCTGCGGTCCGGTCTGGGCAATTGATCGTCCGGGCATTCCAACCCGCGCGCCACACCGGCGAGAATACCATCGGCAATCACCCCACGCCGCGCCTCGCGTAGCAACAAGCGTGAGCCACCCAAATCCGCATGGGTGCGCGGCTTGGTCGAGGCCAGCTCGATCATCGCGTCATCTTTATACACCCGATTGCGCGGCACATTGTTGGTCTGCGCATAGATCTCGCGAAACGCAGCCAACTCGCGCACAATGGCCAGAAACCGGGGGGATGTGTTGCGGGTCTTGACCCGGCCCCAGGCGGCATCAGGTTGAATATCATAGGTCTCCGGGGCGGTCAGGATTTGCAATTCCTCGGCCACCCAATGGCTGCGCCCGGTTTTTTCCAGTTCAGCCGCCAGATGTTCGTAAACCATGCGCAAATGCGTCACGTCGGCCAGCGCATAAGTCTTTTGCGCATCGCTCAGCGGACGGCGTGACCAGTCGGTAAACCGCGATGTCTTGTCTACCGCCTGATGCACGATCTTGCGCACCAAAGTTTCATAGCCCGCCTGTTCGCCAAAGCCGCAAACCATTGCCGCCACTTGCGTGTCAAACAGCGGTTCGGGGAACACCCCGGCTTCGACCCAGAAAATTTCCAGATCCTGGCGCGCAGCGTGGAACACTTTGACCACATCAGTGTTGCGAAACAACTGATACAGCGGCTCCAGCGACAGGCCCTCGGCCAGCGGATCCACCAGAACCGCGCCATCATCGCCCTCGCCCGGCATCGCCAACTGCACTAGGCACAGTTTCGAATAATAGGTCCGTTCGCGCAGGAATTCGGTGTCGACAGTGACATAGGGATGGTCTTGCGCGGCTTGACAAAACGCTTCAAGCTCTTGCGTCGTGGTCAGAGTTCTCATCTACGATCGTGCTCTTTTCTTATTCTTGTTGGTATCCGCATCAAATCGGAAAACGCCCCCACGAGACGCCATTGTTACGCCGAACTGCGGATCATTGCAAACCGGTGCGCGCGACGCTCCGGCAAGGATCAGCCAAAGTGAACCACACGCGTGTCGCCATCGGCAAAGCGGCGCAGCACGACGGGGTACAGCAAGTGTTCCTGCACCAGCACCCGGGCGGCCAGATCCGCAGGCGTGTCACCGGCCAGAACTGGCACTTTGGCCTGGCCTAGAATTGGGCCATCGTCCAACTCTCCCGTCACCTCGTGTACGGTACAGCCATGCTCCGAATCCCCCGCCTGCAGCGCCCGCGCATGGGTGTGCAGCCCGCGATATTTCGGCAGCAGCGATGGGTGAATGTTCAGCATCCGCCCCTGCCAATGTGACACAAATTCCGGTGTCAGAACCCGCATGAAACCCGCCAGACAGACGATATCGGGTTGCGCGGCCACCAGCGGCTGCATCAACTCGGCCTCGAACGCCGCACGATCGCCTTTGAACGGGCGGTGATCCACCGCAGCGGTCGCCACACCGCGTGCAGCGGCCTTGGCCAAGCCACCCGCCTGAGGATCATTGGACAGCACCAAGCAGGGGCGGCACGGATGATCGCCGGTCATGCTGCCCAGCAGGGCCAGCATGTTGGACCCGCCCCCCGACAGCAATATCGCCACCCGCTGATGGCTCACAGCAATGCGCCTTGGTACTGCACCCCGGCGGTTTCACTGACAGTGCCGATGCGGTGAACGGTTTCGCCTGCTGCGGTCAGTTGGGCGGTCAATACATCTGCCCGGTCTGCATCGCACACCAGAATCATGCCAATGCCGCAATTGAACGTCTTCAGCATTTCCGACTCGGCGATACCGCCCACATTGGCCATCCAGGCAAACACTGGCGGCAAGTCCCATGCATCCAGATCAATCTGCCCGCCTAAATCGTCCGGCAGCACCCGTGGCAGGTTTTCCGTCAAGCCGCCGCCAGTGATATGGGCCAGCGCATGCACGCCCCCTGCCCGTACCGCATCCAGCGCCGAGCGCACATAAAGCCGCGTTGGCGTTAACAAAGCCGCGCCCAGCGTACCATCTGCAAACGGGCAATCAGCATCCCAGCCCAGCCCGGACATCTCGACCAGTTTACGCACCAGCGAATAGCCGTTGGAATGCACCCCGTCACTGGCCAGCCCCAACAGGAC
This sequence comes from Paracoccaceae bacterium, assembly GCA_047639325.1. Classification (GTDB taxonomy): domain Bacteria; phylum Pseudomonadota; class Alphaproteobacteria; order Rhodobacterales; family Rhodobacteraceae; genus NVQY01. Next base: position 7,084 of record JBLINN010000185.1, read on the forward strand.
ATCCCCCGCGACCACGCCATCCGGCAGCGCCGTGCCGCGTTCCATCGCGCCAACGGAGAACCCAGCAAGGTCAAAATCACCCTCCGGGTACATGCCCGGCATCTCGGCGGTTTCGCCACCGATCAGCGCGCAACCTGACAGCACGCAGCCTTCGGCAATACCTTCGATGATCCGCGCGGCAGTGTCGGTATCCAGCTTGCCGGTGGCAAAATAGTCCAGAAAGAACAGTGGTTCGGCGCCCTGACACACCAGATCGTTGACGCACATCGCCACCAGATCAATGCCAACCCCGTCCACCAGACCGGTATCAATGGCGATCCGCAGCTTGGTGCCCACGCCATCGGTGGCCGCAACCAGAATCGGGTCGGTGTACCCGGCGGCCTTCAGATCAAACAGCGCGCCAAAGCCCCCCAGCCCGCTGGCCACACCAGGGCGCAGGGTGCGCTTGGCTGCTGGTTTGATCCGGTCCACCAGCGCGTTGCCCGCGTCAATATCCACGCCCGCCTGGGCATAGGTCATGCCGTTTTTACCTTGGCTCATCATCACGTCTCCGCCGCGTCTCTGGGTTTTCGACTGCCCTTAGAACACCTGTCGCAATCTGTCCATGCGTCATGCCCTCTGTGCCCGGCCCCCTGCATTGGGCCTGACGCCCTGCTTAAAGGCCCGCCTGCCTGGTTGAAACGGTCTGCCTGCCGCCCTCTTGACCACCCATACCTGTCTGAGTAGAGGTGCACCCCAGCGGGCCTGTAGCTCAACTGGTTAGAGCAGAGCGCTCATAACGCTTTGGTTGCGGGTTCAAGTCCTGCCGGGCCTACCATATTTCCTGAATATCCGCTATTCATCAACGCTACCCTAGCCTTAGGGCGTTCTAACCCACAGCTGAAAACCGCCACATCGACAGGCTACACGTGACCCACGGCAACTTTCCGCGCGATTTCTCGTAGATCAACCATTGTTTTGTAATCCAAACCGCCCTATATGGCCCTTGCTAACGTTATTCTTTTTCGACCACTGTCTCCCTTAACACGGCGTTTCAGTCTATCGATCCAGGCCGACCACGCCGCGCTGTCGCATAATGCGGACAGTATACTAAATGGAGACTACGGATATGGCTACTGGCACCGTAAAATGGTTCAACTCAACTAAAGGCTTCGGCTTTATCGCACCCGATGGCGGCAGCAAGGACGTTTTCGTCCACATCAGCGCCGTCGAGCGTTCGGGCCTGACCGGTCTGGCCGACGACCAGAAAGTAACATTCGACATCGAGCCCGGCCGTGACGGTCGCGAATCGGCTGTGAACCTCGCACTGGCATAAGCCATTCGCGTGACGAATTTGAACGCGGCTCTTTTCGAAGGGCCGCGTTTTGCGTTTAGAGCGCCGGTTTTTGCCAAAGACCGCCATGCCGTGATCGTTTAACCGCTGACGCCTCTTTACCGCCCCACAACAATATCCGCCCGCAACCCACCCA
>JBLINN010000186.1:0-8552 GCA_047639325.1 Paracoccaceae bacterium
GTATCCACCAGTGGTGGAAATACCGAGATTGAGTTTGGGGCAAACCTGATTACGCTGGATGACGTCAAACTGGCCGAGGCTGATATCGCGTTTGATTTCCTGTGATCAAAAATCCGTAATCGACATAAAGAAAACCGCGCAAGGCTTTGGCCCTGCGCGGTTTTTTTGTTTCAAACTTCGGCGTGATCGCCTGGATCAGCCTTAGCCCTGTAGGGCGGCGTTCAAGTTCTGGTCAACCTTTTCAAGGAAGCCCATCGTGGTCAGCCATTTCTGATCCGGTCCCACCAACAGCGCCAGATCCTTGGTCATGTCGCCACTTTCCACGGTATCCACCACAACTTTTTCCAGTGTCGTGGCAAAGTTCAGCAAGGGTGCATTGTCGTCCAGCTTGGCGCGGTGCTTTAGGCCACCGGTCCAGGCATAGATCGACGCGATCGAGTTGGTCGAGGTTTCCTCGCCCTTTTGATGCTGGCGATAGTGACGAGTCACGGTGCCATGCGCCGCTTCGGCTTCGACAATGCCGCCATCGGGCGTCATCAGAACGGAGGTCATCAGGCCAAGCGAGCCAAATCCCTGCGCCACGGTGTCGGACTGCACGTCGCCATCATAGTTCTTACAGGCCCAGACATAACCGCCATTCCATTTCATCGCACAAGCGACCATGTCGTCGATCAGGCGGTGCTCATAGGTGATGCCAGCGGCTTTGAATTTGTCTGCAAACTCAGTCTCGTAAATTTCCTGAAACAGTTCCAGGAACCGGCCATCATATTGCTTGAGAATGGTGTTTTTGGTCGACAGATACACCGGCCAGCCCATGTTCAGGCCGTAGTTCATTGACGCGCGGGCAAAGTCGATGATCGACTTGTCCAGATTGTACATCGCCATAACGACGCCGGAATCCGGTGCGTCGAACACTTCACGTTCGATCACTGTTCCGTCTTCGCCAACAAATTTGATGGTCAGCTTGCCCGCACCCGGGAATTTGAAATCGGTGGCGCGGTACTGGTCGCCAAAGGCATGACGGCCAATGACGATCGGTTTGGTCCAACCGGGCACAAGGCGCGGCACGTTCTGGCAGATGATCGGCTGGCGGAAAATCACCCCACCCAAAATGTTGCGGATGGTGCCGTTGGGGCTGCGCCACATCTGTTTCAGGCCAAATTCTTCGACCCGCGCTTCGTCCGGGGTAATGGTCGCGCATTTGACGCCAACGCCGTATTTCTGGATCGCATGGGCGGAATCGATGGTGATCTGGTCATCGGTATCGTCGCGCGCCTGAATGCCCAGATCGTAATATTTCAGATCGATGTCCAGATAGGGAAGGATCAGCTTTTTCTTGATAAAGTCCCAGATAATCCGGGTCATTTCATCGCCGTCAAGCTCGACGACGGGGTTGTCCACCTTGATCTTGGTCATGGGCGCGGTCCCTTTTTGTTGTGTTGAGTCGTGGTTGCGCGCGGTCTAGCCTATTAAGGCGGCGCGCGAAAGGCTGTATACGTATGTATACTGAAATGTCGCAGCAACAATGCTGTGTGCTTTGTCGCCGGTTTCCGCGCGAAACCAGATAGGGAATATCAAAGGGGAATTTTGGTTTTTTTCGACGCTCTTTCCAGCATCTTTTTGCTTCTTGGTTTTGCCTCGAACGCGGTGTTTTTAGCCTTGCCTTTGACCCGCGTAAGACGAAGATATTCTTCAACACAGGCCGCTTCCCGTTTCAGGGCGATTGGCGTGCGCTCATAGGCGCCTGCAATTTGCAGGTGAAATTCATCGCCCTCTCCCCAGGCGAGTTTATCCAGCCAATTCACAACTTTGGCTGTCTTCATCGCCTTGACCCAGCCGGTTTTAAACATCTCTTGGTGCCATTTTTCTTTCGTGATGTGGCTTAAACCTGCAACAAAACTGCCATCCGCCTTGACCAGAATATGGCGCGCCATGTCAGACATATGCGCGCCCCAGCAGGTGTGCGATTTTTCTGTAAGGCTGACAGCCTGCTGTTTAGGAGTTCGGAAATGGCCTTTTTTGTTGGGCGAAATCTTGGCCTTGACGCCTTCGGGAAATGGTTTGGAATTGGCGTGTTTTCCCCCGGCGGCGGTATGCGCCTGGATGATCTTTTTGCTTTCAAGGTGAAGCTTGGCGCATTCGCTTTCGAACGCTGTGATAAAGACGTTGCAACGTTTGTCGACGTCAGTTGACGCATCATTTAAATGGTCGGCCATATTCGCAATCCTTGTCTGAACGGGGTCTGAACGGGGTCTGAACGGGGTCTGAACGGGGCCTGAACGGGGACGCTCGTTGATCCGAGATCATACGCAATGTGGTTGCCCACCAAGGCACGTCATCATTGGACTACCTGATCGCCCGTTGCTAAATTAATCATATTCCTACCATTCTGAATGCTAACGACAAAACATTGACGTCGCAATGTTGCTACCAAGCGGCTAGCGTGATGAGAGGGTTTTGCAGAAATATTGCGCGGGTAGAAAACGGATGAGCAAGCTAAAATTGTTATGGGCATTGGCGATGGTCAAAGCACCCGAGGCGGTGGCGGATCTGGTTTTTGCCGGGCGCCGACATGTGGTGGATGGGCGGCGTATCGTTTCCAAGGCGCAGGCGGTGGGGCAGTTGCTGAACCTGGTGCGTGACACCGGAGCGCCGCCAACGCTGGAGCAAAGCCGCGCTGGTCTGGCGGCTTTGGCGGCCAAGTTTGACGAGCCATGCCCGCCGATGCTGCGCAAAAGTGATATCGAATTGCCCGGAGCTGCGGGGCCGCGTCCTGCCCGACTGTATGATGCGGTAACGGGCGATGATGCCACGCCGCGCCCCACGTTGTTGTACCTGCATGGCGGCGGCTGGGTGCAGGGCGATCTGGACACGCATGACGGGTTATGCGGCAAAATGGCGGCCTGGGCGGGGATCCGGGTGATTTCCTATGACTACCGGCTGGCACCAGAGCATAAGTTCCCCGCCGGGCCGGATGACGTATTGGCCTGTTACCGCGCTTTGTTGGAAACGCCAGAGCAGTGGGGTGTGGACCCTGCGCGGCTGGCCATTGGTGGCGACAGTGCGGGGGCCAATTTGACGGCGGCGTTGCTGCATGATGCGCAAGGGGCGGGGATGCCGATGCCTGCGGCCCAGGTGCTGATCTATCCGGCGGTGGATACACGGATGACTTCGGCGTCGATGCAGGCGCTGGAAGAGGCCTATGTTCTGCCGGTTGAACGGATCAAGTGGTATCTCGATCTGTACCTTCCAGAGGGGCAGGACAGGGCAGACCCCCGGGTTGCGCCGATCTTCTCAGATCGGCTGGCCGGGCAGCCCGACGCACTGATCGTGGTCGCGGGTCATGATCCGCTTTGGGACGACGGCCATTCTTACGGCGCGCTGCTGCGACAGGTCGGGGTTGGGGTGGAGATGGCGGAATTTCCCGGGCAAATTCATGCCTTTGTTTCGATCACCGATGTGATCCCACAAGGCAATCAGGCGCTGCGACAGGTTGCAGATTGGCTGCAGCGCAAGATCGGATAGGGCGCGTTTGCCTACCGGCTTTCCCCAGACGCACCCTACGGTGCTGGTCTTGCGAAACGTCTGTCTTCCAAATTTACGGGCGGTACGCACTGCGGCGCGGAAGGATAGCTTCCACGCCGCATTTGTTCACTTTGACAGGCGTCGTATTGGCGCCCTTAGGCTGCCACGCGGCTACTGCCACCTTTGCCGCCGGAAGATCCGCTGCGGCGACGACGCGGCCCGCCTGCGGGCTTGCCACCTGCTGGATTACCGCCCGGTCCGCCACGGCCCGGTCCACCACGCCCAGGTCCACCCCGGCGCGGTCCACCGCGGCCTTTGGGCTTGGACGGTTCTTCCATGGCCTCCCACGGACGACCCGACGCGACGGGGATCGTGATGCCCACCACCTTTTGCACGGCTCTCAGTTCGCCCATTTCGTCGGGGGAACAAAAGGCCACGGCCTTACCATCCTTGCCCGCCCGCGCGGTGCGGCCAATGCGATGTACATAGCTGTCGGGCACATTGGGCAGGTCATAGTTATAGACGTGTTTGACATCCGGAATATCCAGACCCCGCGCCGCCACATCCGTGGCCACCAACACCTTGATGGTACCAGCCTTAAACGCCGCAATGGCGCGATCCCGCTGGCCCTGACTTTTGTTGCCATGAATAGACCCGGCAGCAAACCCGGCCTTTTCCAGCGTCTTCATCAGCTTTTCACAACCATGCTTGGTCCGCCCAAACACCAGCGCACGTTCGTCGCGGTGGGCATCCAGCAATTCTTTTAGCAGGGATGTCTTTTCCGCCTTGGCGACAAAGTGAATCTCTTGCGTGACCTTGTCTGCCACCTTGCCGGGAGGCGACACTTCGACCCGCATCGGGTTCTTCAGATAGCTGTTGGCAATCTCGTTCATCTGCTTGGGCATGGTGGCCGAAAACAGCATTGTTTGCCGTTCATCCGGCAGCATCGCCGAGATCTTGCGCAGCGCGTGGATGAACCCAAGGTCCAACATCTGGTCGGCCTCGTCCAGCACCAGAAAGGCGCATTCATCCAGTGTCAGCGCGCGGCGATCCATCAGGTCGATCAGACGGCCCGGTGTGGCAACCAACAGGTCGGTGCCGCGTTCCAGCCGCTTCATCTGGGCATTGATCGACTGACCACCAACCACAAATCCCACCTTTAGATGGGTGCCTTGGACCAGCTCTTTCAGGGTCTCGGAAATCTGGTTGGCCAACTCGCGTGTCGGGGCCAGAACCAGGCCGCGCACCGAATAGCGTTCGGGCTTGGTGCCATATTGCAGCATCTGGGTGACCAGCGGCAGACCAAAGGCCATCGTCTTGCCGGTGCCGGTTTGGGCCAAGCCCATCACGTCGCGCCCATTTAGCGCATGCGGGATAGCGTGGCTTTGGATCGGGGTCGGGTCGGTAAACGCCATTGCGGCCAGGCGCTTTACCAGGGTGGCAGGCAGGCCCATCATTTCAAATTCGTTCAATTCATATCCTTTTGCCCCGCGAATTGCAGGGACGTCTTTTGCCGCATATTGGCGGCGATTGGGGGCGCGCGGATCCTCGGACCCGATGGCGGTTGCCTTCGGGTCGGTCCGGCGCTGTGGCCCCACGCGTGATCTTGGGAACGAAGGCATCGTCTTACTTGTCTGGCCTGATGGCCGGGCGGGCGTTTGCCCCGCTCTTTTCGCTCTGCTCACGCGGCAGAAGACGGTACCTATCAGGGCAGATGGACCCGAGGGAACGTAAAGTCAACCCGCAAGCCGGAAACAATCGCGGTAGCCGTGGGCGGCAAGGCAGGCTAAAAAGGATGCTCAGACGGTGACGGGGACAACCATGCCAGATACAATTATTGCGCGTTGCGAGGCCAAGGGCCTGCGTATGACCAGCCCGCGCCGGACGATTGGGCAAGTGTTGCAAGACAGCGATGATCACCCGGATGTCGAAGAACTGTATGCCCGCGCCAGCGCGCTGGATGCCCAAATCTCAATTGCCACTGTGTATCGCACGGTCAAGCTGTTCGAAGAGGCAGGCATTCTGGAACGGTTGGAATTTGGCGATGGGCGCGCGCGTTATGAAGATGCAGAGCGCGACCACCACGACCATCTGATCGACATGAATTCCGGCAAGGTGATCGAATTTGTTGATCCCGATATCGAAGCGTTGCAGGAAAAGATTGCTGCCAAGCTGGGGTACGAATTGCGCGGTCATCGGTTGGAGCTTTACGGCGTTCCGGTGCGCAAACCCTAGCCTGATTTGGCCTGGGCCCGGTTGCGGCGCAGCGACAAGGCGATCAGCAGGCCAAGGATCAGCAAGCGCATGATGTGACAGGCAGCGACAAAGCCGGGGCTGGCCCCCATGGCCGCGCTCAGGGCCACCATGGTCTCTAATCCCCCCGGGGCAAAAGCAACCAGCACATGTGCCACCGGCATATCCAGTGAGGCTGCGACTGGCACGGCGGCCAGCGCGGCCACGCCGGTGGCAATAAGGGTTGATACCAGTCCGGCCAACAAGGCGGCGCGGAACCGGGCCATCGACATGCCGGAAAACCGGCTGCCGATCAACGCGCCCAGCACCAAAAAACCCGCGATCATCATCCAGCTGGGCGGCGTGCCGGGCGTCAGGTCCGTCAGATGCCCAATGGACGAAGCCAATAGCGGCCCCAGCAACATTGGCGCGGGCAGGCCGACCCGTTGCAGCACCAATCCGCAGGCCACCCCAACCAACGCCAACCCCACCAGATGCACGCCGTCCGATGGCACGCCCACAGGCAGCAGGCCTGCCTGCAATTCATAGCCCATCGCCAGGGCGGCAAACGGCACCACAATCGACAGCGCCAGCAGACGGATGGTCTGAACCAGCGCGATGCGCCCCACATCGACGCCGGATTCGGCCGCCAGCCCCAGAACCAGGCTAAGATGCCCGGGAACTGCGCCCAGCATCGCGCTGCGTGGGTCAAAGCCAAAGCTGCGCTGCAGCACCTGTTTGCACAAAAACATTGTGACGATCAGCATGAATGTCAAAACCACAAACGCCAGCGGCCAGCGCAAAATCGCGTCGCCGGCCTGGGTCGAGAACCCGGCCCCAATCCCCAGTCCCAGCGCCACCATGCAGGTGTTGCGCAGCCAGTCGGCGACGCCGGTTTTCAGCCCCAGCAGGCTGGCGATGGTGACCGCCAGGGCAGGCCCGATCAGCACTGCCGCCGGAACCGACAAGGCCCAGCCGATAACCGCACCACACAGGCCGATGGCAACGGTGCGCGCCGAAATCCAAAGCTCTGACAAGGGGGTACGGTCGGGCATGGCCCCGCGTAACATTCCCCGAAGGGGCGTGCAATTGCATCAGCCACTTTGTCAAAGCCCGCGGAACCGCAGCGATATTCGGGAGGGCGCGCGCAGGTTGCGCTTGCGCCGTTGCGTAAATTGCCGCATGGCGCGGAGGTGGCATATATCGGGGGCCTGCTTTGATGGAAAACCTGCGCGGCGCCGTGTTGATGACGCTGGCAATGCTTGGCTTTGCGGTCGAGGATATGTTCATCAAACTGATGGCTGGCGCCCTTCCGACATGGGAAATTATCGCCGCCCTTGGCACGGGCGGGGCCACGGTTTTTGCCGGGCTGATCGTGTGGCAAAGGCAGTCGCTGTTCAGCCGGGCCTGCCTGACCTGGGCCGTTCTGGGCCGCAATCTGGGAGAGTTGATTGGCACGATGGGCTTTATCACCGCCATCGCCCTGACGCCGATTTCCACCGCCTCGGCAATCCTGCAGGCCACACCACTGATGGTGACGCTGGGAGCGGCCATTTTTCTGAAAGAGCCCGTGGGCTGGCGCCGGTGGAGCGCGATCCTGATCGGATTTCTGGGCGTTATTCTGGTGATCCGTCCGGGGATGGAGGGGTTTGATGCGCTGTCATTGTTTGCGGTGATCGGCGTGCTGGGCCTGGGCGTGCGCGATCTTTTAACCCGCAATATTCCGGCGGTGATGTCGTCGTTTCAGCTAAGCTTTTTGGGGTTTCTAACGTTGATCCCGTCGGCTTGCATCCTGTCGCTGTTTAGTGACCGCAGCTATGTAACGCCGACACCGGGGCTATGGATGCTGATGGCTGGGTCAATCGTGCTGGGGGTGGCGTCGTATTATGCCATCGTCGCCGCAATGCGGGTGGGTGAGGTGTCTTACGTCACGCCGTTCCGTTACAGCCGAATGATTTTTGCGCTGGTGGTTGGGGTTGTGGTGTTCGGTGAACGCCCCGATGCGCTGATGCTGCTGGGGGCTGCGATTATCATCGGATCCGGATTTTACACCATCTGGCGCGAAACCACGCTGAAATCGCGGGCGCGGCGGTAAAGGCCGCGCGGCACAATGTTCGCGCAAAATGATCACCCCGAATGATCACACAGAATGATTGCCTGGCCGCAATTGTCTTTCCGGGTGACCCTGATATAGCTGCGGCCAACAATTCCGCAACGATCAAGGACCGCTTTCATGAGCACGATTATAGATATTCACGCCCGCGAAATTCTGGACAGCCGGGGTAATCCCACGGTCGAAGTGGATGTGATCCTGGAAGACGGCACCATGGGGCGCGCGGCCGTGCCGTCGGGGGCCTCGACCGGCGCCCATGAAGCGGTGGAAAAGCGCGATGGCGACAAATCACGGTATCTGGGCAAGGGTGTGCTTGAGGCCGTGGCGGCGGTAAACGGCGAGATTGCCGAAGAGCTGGTGGGCTTTGACGCCACCGAACAAGTGGCGATTGACCGCACAATGATCGAGCTGGACGGCACTGACAACAAAGCCCGTTTGGGCGCCAACGCAATTCTGGGCGTGTCACTGGCCGTGGCCAAGGCGGCGGCGGATTTCACCACGCAGCCGCTGTTTCGCTATGTCGGCGGCACCTCGGCGCGGGTTCTGCCGGTGCCGATGATGAACATCATCAACGGCGGCGAACATGCCGATAACCCGATTGATATCCAGGAATTCATGATCATGCCGGTCAGCGCGGGCAATATCCGCGACGCGGTGCGCATGGGGGCCGAGGTGTTCCATA
>JBLINN010000187.1:0-8500 GCA_047639325.1 Paracoccaceae bacterium
ACCGAAATGAGCGACGTTAGTTTCAACAGTACTATCCGCGAGGACGAGGCGGGGTTTGGCGATTATTTCGCCCTGCTCAAGCCGCGTGTAATGTCGCTGGTGGTGTTCACCGCGCTGGTGGGCCTGCTGGCCGCCCCTGTGCCGGTGCATCCGGTGATCGGGTTTTGCGCGATTTTGTTTATCGCCATTGGCGGCGGCGCGTCAGGCGCGCTGAACATGTGGTGGGACGCTGATATCGACGCCATCATGAAGCGCACCCGCAACCGCCCGATTCCTTCGGGCAAGATTGAACCGGGCGAGGCAAAGACGCTGGGTCTGGCGCTGGCAGGCCTGTCGGTGGTCATGCTGTCGCTGGCGACTAACCTGTATGCCGGGGCCTTTCTGGCCTTCACCATCTTCTTTTACGTGGTGATCTATTCGATGTGGCTGAAACGCGCCACGCCGCAGAACATAGTGATCGGTGGCGCGGCTGGCGCCTTTCCCCCGGCCATTGGCTGGGTCGCCGCCACCGGGTCGCTGGCGATCGAGCCGGTTTTGATGTTTGCCCTGATCTTGATGTGGACCCCGCCACATTTCTGGGCGTTGGCCCTGTTCATGCGGTCTGACTATGACGATGCAGGCGTGCCGATGCTGACGGTCACCCATGGCCGCCGCGCCACGCGGGTGCATAGTCTGGTCTATACAATTCTGCTGGCGATCCTGTCGCTGGGCGCTGCGTTTTCCGGCATAGGCGGCGTGGTCTATCTGAGTGTGGCCGTGGTGATGAACGCACTGTTCCTGCGCGGCGCTGTGCGCATCTGGCGGCGCGACGAAGACGCGTCCGAGGCGGATAACTTTGCCACGGAACGTGCGTTTTTCAAGCTATCGCTGCTGTATCTGTTCCTGCATTTTGGCGCGATTCTGGTTGAATCCCTGCTGAAACCCTATGGGCTGGGGGGCTGGGGATGAATTTCAAGCCAAATCACGAAATTCATCAGCGCCGCTTTGGCCGCAATCTGGGCGTTGCCCTGGTTCTGGTGGCCTTCATCGTTGTGGTGTTTGGCCTGACTGTGGTCAAGGTCACCGGCGGCGCGTTTGAACCGCCGCGCGGCGAGGTGCAGAACTGATGGCGATGACCGGCAAACAGAAAACCGTGGCGCAAACCGTTAGCGTTGTTGTGCTGATGGGCGCGCTGGCTTGGGCTTCGGTACCGTTTTACGACTGGTTCTGCCGGGTCACCGGCTTTGGTGGCACGCCCGGACTGGCCGCTGCCGGGGTGGATGACATCCTGGAGCAGACCGTGACCATCCGCTTTGACGCCTCAAAAGTGCGCGGCATGCCGTGGGAGTTCAAACCTGTTGTGCGCGAAATGGAACTGCGCATCGGCGAGACCGGGTTGGCGTTTTTCGAGGCCTATAATCCAACTGACCGGCCGATTGCCGGGTCTGCCAGCTATAATGTCACCCCCTATTCGGCGGGTGGCTTTTTCAACAAGATCCAATGTTTCTGCTTTGAAGAGCAGATACTGCAACCAGGAGAGCGGGTGCAAATGCCCGTTACCTTCTTTGTCGACCCGGAAATTGTGACGGATCGGGATGCAAAATACGTGCATACGATCACGTTATCGTACACATTCTATGAAACTGATCTGCCAGAGGGCTACGCCGCCCTTGAAAATCAGGCAGACACCAAACTAAATTAGGCCGCGGCTGAGGGACACTGACATGGCGCACGCAAAAGACCACGATTACCACATTCTACCCCCCTCGATCTGGCCGTTTATCGGCGCGGTCAGCGGGTTTTTCATGCTTTCCGGCTCTGTGCTGTGGATGCATGCCATAACACCCTATCTGTTCTGGGCGGGACTGCTTGGTGTTCTGTACACCATGTTTGCCTGGTGGTCAGAAATGGTGCACGAGGGCAATACCGGCGACCACACTCCCGTGGTGCGGATTGGCCTGCGCCTTGGCTTTATCCTGTTCATCATGTCCGAAGTGATGTTCTTTTTCGCCTGGTTCTGGTCGTTCTTCAAACACGCGATCTATCCGATGTCGGAATATGCTGGCACCGAATATATCGCACCGCATATCCACGCGGTTGACCCGTTCCATATCCCGTTGATCAACACGCTGATCTTGTTGCTGTCGGGCTGTGCGGTGACCTGGGCACACCACGCTTTGGTGCATAATAATAACCGCAAGGCGCTGATCCAGGGCCTGTCTATCGGCATCGCGCTGGGCGTGGCGTTCACCGGGTTGCAGGCCTATGAATATGGTCTGTTGCTGTTGCATGATGGCTGGACCTTTGGTGGCGATCAGTTCTATTCGAACTTCTTCATGGCCACCGGCTTTCACGGGTTTCACGTGCTGATCGGGACGATCTTTCTGGCCGTCTGTCTGATCCGCGCCATCAAGGGCGACTTTACCCCAACCCAGCATGTGGGTTTCGAGGCCGCTGCCTGGTACTGGCACTTTGTGGACGTGGTCTGGTTGTTCCTGTTTTTCGCGGTTTACCTCTGGGGCACCTCCGGAATGTAAGCGCGACGACACTTTTCCGGTACGTTTGCGGTTGAAAAACCGCAAACAACACGGTTCAAGCAAAGCGCGCAGGGACCCCTGCGCGCTTTTCCTTTTGGCTAAAGGTCTGCCCCCGCCATGCGCCGCATTCTGTTTCTGCTGATCTTCGGGCTCGCCGGTCTTGCTGTGCTGGTGGCGCTGGGCAGTTGGCAAATCCAGCGTTTGGCCTGGAAACAAGACATTCTGGCGCAGATCGAACGACGCGCCGCCGCTGACCCGGTGGTCCTGCCCGCCGAGCTGGACCCGGCGGCCGACAAATACAAACCCATCAAAGTCATCGGGATGATCGAGCCGGGTGAGATTCACGTGCTGGTCTCGCGCAAACAGGTGGGCGCCGGTTATCGCATCATCGCGCCGTTCCTGCTGTCGGACGGGCGGCGCATCCTGCTGGATCGCGGCTTTGTTGCGGCAGATCAGAAACAAACCCCCCGCACCCTTGGCGCCGTGGATGTCACCGGCAACCTGCATTGGCCGCAGGAAATCGACAGCTTTACGCCCGAGCCGGACAAAGCGGGCAATATTTGGTTTGCCCGCGATGTACCGGTGATGGCCGCCGCCTTAACCACCGAGCCGGTTTTACTGGTGGCGCGGTCGTCAACCGATCCGGGCGTGACGTCGATGGCCATAGACATGGGCGGCATTCCAAACGATCACTTGCAATACGCTATCACCTGGTTCTCGCTGGCACTGATCTGGGCCGCGATGACCCTCTTTTTCCTGTGGCGCACCCGCGCCAACGCAGAAAGCTAAAGGCTGAACGATATGAAATATGTCTCGACCCGTGGCAGCGCCCCTGAACTGTCTTTCGAAGAGGCGATGCTGACCGGGCTGGCCCGCGACGGCGGCCTTTATGTGCCTGCCACGATCCCACAGATGAGCCATGGTGACATGGCGGCCCTTGCGGGCCTCAGCTACGAAGAAACCGCGTTTCGCGTGATGCGGCCCTTTATCGGCGACAGCTTCACCGATGCCGAATTCCAGGACATCATCGCCCGCGCCTATGCCGGGTTCAACCACGCCGCCCGCGCACCGCTGGTGCAGCTGGCACCAGGGCATTTCCTGCTGGAACTGTTTCACGGCCCCACCCTGGCCTTCAAGGATTTCGCCATGCAGCTGATTGGTCAGCTGTTCCAGTCGGCCCTGACCCGACGTGGTGATCGGGTGACAATTGTTGGCGCCACATCGGGCGATACCGGATCAGCGGCGATCGAGGCTTTCCGGGGCTTGTCCAATGTCGATGTCTTTATCCTATACCCGCATGGCCGCGTCAGCGAAGTGCAGCGCCGCCAGATGACCACCCCGGTGGAGTCCAACGTGCATGCATTGGCAGTTGATGGCGATTTTGATGATTGTCAGGCGGCGCTGAAAGACATGTTCAACGATTTTGATTTCCGCGATGGCGTCAAGTTGGCCGGGGTCAACAGCATCAACTGGGGGCGGGTATTGGCGCAGGTGGTGTATTACTTTTCATCCGCTGTCAGCTTGGGCGCGCCGCACCGCAAGGTCAGCTTTACCGTGCCCACCGGCAATTTCGGCGATATCTTTGCTGGTTATATCGCCAAGCGCATGGGCCTGCCGATCGACCGTCTGGTGGCAGCCACCAACCAGAACGACATCCTGCATCGTTGCCTAAGCGGGCAGGGCTACCACAAAGGCCCGACGCACCCGTCGATCAGCCCGTCGATGGATATTCAGGTTAGCTCCAACTTTGAGCGTGCCTTGTTTGACGCCTATGACCGTGACGGCGCGGCTGTGGCGCAGTTGATGGATGAGCTGAAACAGGGCGGCTTTGACGTCAGCCAAGGCGCGCTGCAAACTTTGCAAGAGCATTTCAGCTCTGGCCGCGCGTCGGAGGACGAAACCCTTGCCACCATCAAGGCGCAGATGGCGGCGAGTGGCGAGCTGTTATGCCCCCATTCCGCCGTGGGCGTGAAGGTGGCAGATGAACAGCGCGCGCCCGATGTGCCGATGATCACCCTGGCCACTGCGCACCCCGCCAAGTTCCCGGCGGCTGTCGAACAGGCCAGCGGTATACATCCCCCCCTTCCCCCCCGCATGTCTGATCTGTATGAGAGGCCGGAACGCGTGACCCGGATCGCTAATGATCTGGTCACTATCGAAGATCATATCAGGGGGCATATCGCCACGTGACTGTTCAACAAGACCAACTGGCCAACGGCTTTCGCATTGTCAGCGAACACATGCCGGGCCTGCAATCCGCCGCTATCGGTATCTGGGTTTCCGCCGGTGGGCGCCACGAACGGATCGAGCAGAACGGGATAGCACATTTCCTTGAACATATGGCGTTCAAGGGCACCAAAACCCGCAGTGCTTTGCAAATCGCCGAAGCGATCGAGGACGTGGGCGGCTATATCAATGCCTATACCAGCCGCGAGGTCACGGCCTATTACGCGCGGGTTTTGCAGGCGGATGTGCCGCTGGCGATGGATGTGATTGGCGATATCGTGTTGAACCCAGTGTTCGACCCGGCCGAGATCGAGGTCGAGCGCGGGGTGATTCTGCAAGAGATCGGTCAGGCGCATGACACGCCGGATGACGTGATATTCGACTGGCTGCAGGAAGAAAGTTATCACGACCAACCTTTGGGACGGACCATTCTGGGCCCCACTCAGCGGGTCAGCAGCTTTGCGCGCAACGATCTGGCGGGGTTCGTGAAAGAGCATTATCAGCCCGGTCAGATGATCTTGTCAGCGGCGGGCGCTGTGGACCATGACGTGTTGGTGAAGCTGGCCGAAAAGATGTTTGGTCATCTCAAACCCGGTCAGGTGATTGAACCGACCCCGGCACATTTCACCGGCGGCGAGTTCCGCAAAGCCAAGCACCTGGAACAGGCGCATTTTGCGCTGGCTCTGGAAAGCCCCGGCTATCGTGACGATGCGATTTACACCGCGCAAATTTATTCCAGCGCCCTGGGCGGCGGCATGTCATCGCGCCTGTTTCAGGAAATCCGCGAATCCCGCGGGTTGTGCTATACCATCTTCGCCCAGACCGGCGCCTATGCCGATACCGGCACCACCACGATCTATGCAGGCACCAGTGCAGAACAGATCGGCGAACTGGCCGAGATCACTATGGACGAGATGAAGCGCGCCGCGACGGATATGTCGCCCGAAGAAGTCGCCCGCGCCCGCGCCCAGATGAAGGCCGGGATGCTGATGGGGCTGGAAAGCCCGTCCAACCGCGCCGAACGTCTGGCGCGATTGGTGCAGATCTGGGACAAGGTGCCATCGCTGGAAGACACCGTGGCGCGGATTGATGCGGTCACCTGCGAAGGTGTGCGCGCCTTTGCCGAACATATTGCCGGGACGGCGCCTGCGGCGCTGGCGCTTTATGGTCCAATCGAATCCGCCCCGACGCTGGCTGAACTACAGGACAGGCGCGCCGCCTGATGATGCCGTGATGTTACTGGCCCGCCGCAAGTTACGGATCGAGACCGAGCGCCTGACATTGCGCCCGCCGACGCATTCTGACTTTCGCGAGTGGGCCGCATTGCGCCATCAAAGTCAGGCCTACCTGATCCCGTGGGAACCGGCCTGGGCGGTGGATCATCTGACGCGCAAGGCCTTTACCAATCGGGTTTACTGGGCGCAGCGGTCAGTGTCGAATGGCGCGGCTGTGCCGCTGTTTTTGTATCGGCGGGCCGATCAGGTGCTGGTGGGGGCGATCACGCTGGACAATATTCGTCGCGGCCCAGCGCAAGCGGCCACACTGGGATACTGGACGGGCGAGCCATTTGTCCGCCAGGGGTATATGCGCGAGGCGATTGGCGCTGTGGTGCATCACGCCTTTGCCCAGCTGGATCTTAGCAGGCTCGAGGCCGCTTGCCTGCCGGAAAACGCCGCGTCGCGTGGGTTGCTGGAAAGCTCGGGCTTTAAATACGAAGGTGTTGCGCAGTCTTATCTGCAGATAGACGGGCGCTGGCGCACGCATGTTTTGTACTCGTCGCTGCGCAGTGATCGCCGAGGACGCACAGACGCGGGCTAGGTGGTTTCGCGGATTGCAGTGGCTGCTGTGTTGGGCAAGGAACGGACATGACATTGAACCCCGCCGATGAAACCTTTGCCGCGCGCCTGCGTGAAACCCTGCCGGACGACATCTTACGCCCGGTAGAGCCGCGCTATCTGGAAGAACCCCGTGGCCGCTACGTCGGACAGGCCGGTCTGCTGGCCCTGCCACGCGACACGGGCCAGGTGTCCGCCCTTGTCAGGGCGGCGGCTGTGGCACAGGTGCCGGTGGTGCCTTATGGCGGCGGCACCGGCCTTGTGGCCGGGCAGGTGATGGTGGACGGGCCCGCACCGCTACTGATCTCGCTAGAGCGGATGGCGAATGTTCGCGCGGTCTACCCAGCGGAAAACGTGCTGGTCGCCGAGGCCGGCGCGATATTGGGTGATATTCAGGGTGCTGCACGCGCCGCGAACCGGTTATTCCCACTGTCGCTGGCCTCCGAAGGATCAGCGCGGATCGGCGGCAACCTGTCGACCAATGCGGGCGGGGTGAATGTGCTGCGCTATGGCAATACCCGTGATCTGTGCCTCGGGCTCGAGGCGGTGTTGCCGGACGGGCGGATTTGGAATGGGCTGACCCGGCTGCGCAAGGACAACACCGGGTATGACCTAAAGAACCTGCTGATCGGGGCCGAGGGCACGCTGGGCATCATCACCGCCGCCGCGCTGAAACTGGCGCCGATCCCGGCAGGATCGGGCACGGCGGTCATTGTGGTGCCTTCGCCCAAAGCGGCGCTGGACCTGTTGTCGCTCGCCCGCGATATGCTGGGCGAAGGCGTCAGCGCGTTTGAACTGATAGATGGGCAGGGGCTGAAATTCCTGACCGAAGAGCTGCCAGAAATCCGCCAGCCCTTTGCCACGCCCCCGGACTGGAGCGTGCTGATTGAGGTCGGGCTGGCCGCCGGGTTGGACCCGCAGGCCGCGCTTGGCAATCTGTTCGAGGCGGCAGTGGGGCAGGGGCTGGCCAGCGACGGGTTAATCGCCCAATCCGAAGGCCAGCGCGGCGAATTCTGGTCGGTGCGCGAACACATCCCCGAGGCAAACCGGCGCATTGGGGCGGTGTCCAGCCACGACGTATCGGTACCACTGGGCGCCATCCCTGAATTTATCCAGCGCGGGCAGGGGCTTGTCGCGGGGTTCGGCGACTTTAGGATCAATTGTTTTGGCCATTTGGGCGACGGCAACCTGCATTACAACGTCTTTCCCTTGTTGGGGCGGTCGCGCGATGATCATGCGCCGCAATCCGGCGCGATCCAACGGGCTGTGCATGATCTGGTGCATGAATTGGGCGGGTCATTTAGTGCTGAACATGGGATTGGCCGGATGAAAGTGGCCGAGCTGGAACGCTATGGTGATCCAGTGCGGCTGGACGCGATGCGCGCCATCAAGGCGGCGTTGGACCCGGCAGGCATCATGAACCCCGGTGCGGTGCTGCGGCCATAACGATGCGCCGCCGGATGGGTCACGCCAGTGCCACAGACCCCGCCGGATGAGTGCGCGGCGAAGACCCGAATTTGCGCGAATATTCACGACTGAATTGCGTGGGCCGGCGCTGTCAGACAGATTCTAACCAGTCTCTAGTAGGGCAGGGAGCCTGCCCCTTATGCCGCACCAAGTTGACACCACTCGGCGAGAGCGGCGGCACGGTTGGCCTTGAATTTGTCTCGTGAGTAGAGGTGGCGTTCCAAATTGAAATGGTTGTGAACAGAAGAGTGAACGGCCTTGAATTTCTGTAGACTTCGCATACTCCGAAAGCCTAGCATCGCCCGTTCTCGTCGTCGAAACGGTTGATGTGAATTTTCGCCCCGATTGTTTTGCCATCGGCCAGTTTCCTGTTTCTGCACGTTGCCAATGACCTTCATCGCAGCACCGTAGGATCGCAGTTTGTCCGTCACGATGACATGCGGGCTCCCATAGCGT
>JBLINN010000188.1:0-8468 GCA_047639325.1 Paracoccaceae bacterium
TGGCATAGGACGCATCATCGGTGCCGCGCGCCTGGATGTGGTCATAGCCAGTTGGCGTATGATCGCGCTGCTGCAATTCGTCCAGCAGGTTGAAATGATGCACATCCACCTTGGGGCGTTTTTCAATACCACCATCGCCCAGAAAATCGGTGATCACCTCGGCCCCGATGCGGCCATGGCCAATCGCCGTGGTCAGCAGATGCGGGCGCAAGATATCGCCGCCAGCAAAGTGCTTTTCCCGCCCCTTGACCTGATAGGTCGGGTCCACGTCAATGAAACCCCGACCAGCGTCCAGTCCTTCGAGGCCGTCGAAATTGCCCATCTGACCGATGGCAGAAATGATGATGTCGCATTCAATCTCAAACTCGGTCCCCTCACGTGGCACCGGCTTCATCCCGTCCATGTCACATTCGCACATCCGCATGCCGATGGCGCGGCCCTTGTCGTCCTTGATCACCTCAAGCGGCATCACCCCGCCTTTGATGTCGATGCCTTCGCGCTTGGCGTCTTCGCGCTCGCGTTCGGCGGCTGTCATCAGTTCGACCGGGAACAGCGAGGTCAGCGTGGCCTTCATCCCCTCGCGGGTGATCGACGACGCCACATCGTGGCCGGTATAATCAATCACCGTGCCATCAGGGTGTTCCGACGGTTTTGTCTGGGTGATATGCCCCAACCGGCGCGCAACGGATGCGACGTCGATCGATGTATCGCCCCCGCCCACAACCAGAACTTTCTGCGCGGTGCCAAGCACATAGCCATTGTTGAACGCATCCAGAAATTCGATGCCGTTGATGCAATTATCAGTGTCGTCCCACCCAGGAACCGGCAGCGGACGGCCATTTTGCGCCCCCAACGCCCAGTAAATCGCGTCATATTCGGCCTCAAGCGTCTCAACCGTCACGTCGGTGCCGACTCGGGTATTGCTGCGCACGTCGACGCCCAGATCAATGATCCGGCCAATCTCGGAATCCAGCATCGAGCGCGGCGTGCGGTATTCCGGGATGCCATAGCGCATCATGCCGCCCAGCTTTTCATGGGCGTCAAACAACGTCACACCGTGGCCGTCCAAGCGCAGGAAATACGCCGCTGACAGGCCTGCAGGGCCGCCACCAATCACCGCAATTTTCTTGCCGGTTTCAGCCGCCGGACCCGGCAGTTTCACGTCGTTCTGGTTGGCCCAGTCGCCGACATATTGCTCTACCGCGTTGATACCGACGTAATCGTCGACCTCGTTGCGGTTACACCCGGCCTCGCACGGCGCAGGACAGACCCGGCCCATAGTGGCTGGGAACGGGTTGGCGGTGGCCATGCGTTGAAACGCGTATTCCTGCCAGGGCGTGCCTTCGACCGGGGGTTTGTCCATGCCGCGCGCAATCGCCAGCCAGCCACGGATTTCGTGACCCGACGGGCAAGCCCCCTGACAGGGCGGGGTTTTATGCACGTAGGTCGGGCATTTATACGATGCGTCGCCCTGAAAAATCTTTTCTTCCAGTTCAAAATCGGCCTCGGTTTCACCCTCTTCAAAACGCCGGAAAGTGTGTGTGCTTGTATTCATGTTTTCTCTACTTCCATTGTTCTTTGACGGTGAGGGATCGTGTTATTCGCCCAAACCCATCTTGATGTATCCGCTGGGGCAAACGTCGGCGCAGATGTGGCAACCGATACATTTGTCATAGTCGGCATCCAAATAGCGCCCGGTTGTCCGGGCGGCCTTGTTCACCCGATGCACCGCGTCTCGCGGACAGTAGATGATGCACATTCACCTTCAGCGGCTTTCTTAGTTCTTCGCCGTTCAGGTAGCGTCTGAATGTCAGGTTTTCGTCTTTCACTGTTTCGCCTCCACTGGTTCAGCAGTCGCGCCCTCGCTGTCGTTTTCGACCTCTTGTCCAGTCAAAATAATTGCGTTCGACACCAATTGGTGCACCGACACAATTGAATCCATTTCATAGCCATAGGCTGGCATGACCTTGGAAAACTGGGTTTTACAGATCGCACAGATCGCCGCCATATGGGTGACCCCGTGATCTTCTGTCACCTGCTGCACCGCCGTCATCCGCGGGCTGGCACCCTTTTTTCGCAGCTCCATCAGATCGTCGGTCAGCAAGCCGCCGCCGCCGCCACAACACAGCGTGCTTTCATGCGTGGTGTCGCGGTCCATTTCGAAATAATGGTTGCACACCGCCTTGATCACGTTGCGCGGCATATCGAACTGGCCACCCGGTTCGTCGCCCATGCGGGATCCCCGCGCCACGTTACAGCTGTCGTGATAGGTCAGCCGGATGTGATCATTGCGCGACTTGTCGATGTTCAGGTTGCCCTTCTGGATCTCGTTCCAGGTGAATTCCATGATGTGCTGTGGAATCGGATAGCTCTGATCCAGAAAATCAAACGGCCCGGCAAGTGTGTTCAGGAACGAATAGCCCACCCGCCAGGCATGGCCACATTCGCCAAAGATGATCCGTTTCACCCCCAGATCCTGCGCCGCCTTGCGGATGCGCAGAGAAATCTCGCGCATTTGTTCATAGGAACCGATGAACAGTCCGAAATTCGCCGCCTCGGAGGCATAAGAACTTAGCGTCCAGCTAACCCCTGCTTCGTGGAACACTTTGGCATAGCCCAGCAGCCCGTCAATATGCGGCTCGGCAAAGAAATCCGCCGATGGGGTGATCAGCAGAATGTCGGCGCCTTTTTCGTCCAGCGGGATGCGCACGGAAAGGCCGGTATCGTCTTCAAGATCTTCTTCCAGACCTTCCAGTGTCGCCTTCAGCGCCCTGGGGTTCAGGCCAAGGTTGTTGCCGATATCCTTGACCTTGCCGATGATCTCGTTGCTGTATTTCTGGCCGATGCCGATATGGTCCATGATATCGCGCGCCGCCATGGTGATTTCGGCGGTGTCGATTCCATAGGGGCAGAATACCGAACAGCGGCGGCATTCAGAACATTGGTGGTAATAAGAATACCACTCGTTCAGCACGTCCTCGGTCAGATCGCGCGCACCAACCAGTTTGGGGAAGTATTTACCGGCAAATGTGAAATACCGCTGATAAACTGACCGCAGCAAGTCCTGCCGCGCAACCGGCATGTTTTTCGGGTCCCCGGTGCCAAGGAAATAGTGGCACTTATCAGTGCAAGCGCCGCATTTGACGCAGGTTTCAAGATAAACTTGAAAGGCGCGGTTTTTGCTGGCCAGATCGGCCATTTTGGCCAGCGCCTTTTCCTTCCAGTCGGGCACCAACTCGCCCGGAAAGCCCAGCTTTTCCTGATGCTCGGGCGAGGCTTTGTACGGGGCCAACCCCTCCATCGCGCCGCATTTCAAGCGCGGAATTTCCAGCGGGTGTGCCATTTTGCGAATGTCGTCGCCGTCAGCCATGGCTCACTTCTCCAACTTGGCGGCCCAGGGGGCCAGATGGCGCTTTTCGCGCGGGTTATCGACCTGATTACGGGTCGGGCTGAAAAACACGCCCGGGGCGTGCACCAGTTTGGAGATCGGGAAGATCAACATCAGGACCGCCACCGAGCCCAGATGCACCAGCAGAACCGGATGGGCCGGCAAGGTTTCGATCCGCAGACGCATCAGGCCCAGCATGTAGGCTTTGACCATGATGATATCGGGATTGCCGACGAACCGCATCGCCAGCCCGGTGCCCACTATCAGCACCAGCAGCGCCAGCATCAAATGGTCCGACGGGTTCGAGATATAGCGGATACGTTCCACCAGCACCCGGCGCGCCCACAGGCCCAGCAAACCGGCCAGCATCACAAACCCCGCGTAGGTGCCATAGGGTTGCGCGAACACCACCCAGGACCAGACCGGTTCGGTGAAATAGCGCAAATGGCGGATCAGCACCAACCACATCCCCATATGAAAGGCCCAGCCAAACAGCCAAATCCATTTGTTGGATTTGAACAGGCTTTCAAAGAACACCACTTCGCGAAACATCCGCCAGACCACGCCGTTCATTGTTGTGGGCGCGGGTGTAGTGGGGATTTTCAGCGGGGCTGGTACACGCGCATATTTGCGAATTTTCATGGCCACGCCGACGACCATAATGATGGTCGCGGCGTAGAACAATATCGCATAAATCACAGACAGCACGCGGACTCCTCCAGTAGTTTTCGCGTTTGTTGTTTAAAATCTGATACTTAACGGATCAGATGCAACCGGTCGGCTTGGGCAGGCCAGCGATCTTACAGGCTTGCTTGGCTGGGCCATAGGGGAACAATTCGTACATGTATTTGTTGTTGCCAACGTCCGGACCCATCGACTTTTTGATAGACTTGATCAGAACCCGAACAGCAGGTGCAATCTGGTATTCTTCGTAATAGTCGCGCAGAAAGTTGACCACGGCCCAACGCTCTTCATCCATCTGGATGTCTTCGGCTTTGGCGATCACATCGGCCAGATCCTTGGACCATTCCGAAAGATTGGTGATGTAGCCCTCTTCGTCGGCTGCAATTGTTGTTCCGTCTACTTGATAGTCCATTGGTGTCTTCCTTCTTCACCGCCCCCGCCTTGGGGGCTATTCGTTAAAGCCAGGCCTGGGTGCGGTCGTGCTGTGCAACCAGGTCGACAAACCCGTCATAATCCACCCCGGCGATCCCGCTGATCATCCGGCCCGCATTCAACCCGCGCGCATCGGCGTCTGGGCTGAGTATAAAGATATCCACGGCGTCGGTTTTTTGCTGAACCGCCTCGGAAACGATTGTTCCCGACAGGCCGCCATAAACCCCATCTTCGATCATCAGAACCGCGTCGCCATCTTTGCAATGGTTTAGACAGCTGACCAGCGATCCCGAGTCAAAGGGCGATTTGTTCACAGTGTGTAGTGTCGACATACTCTTCCCTCAGAAACTAAGAACCACGTCCTGGTCGGCCATGATGTCGGCCATCTCGGACCGGCTAACCAAATGGATCGATGGCTTTTCTTCGTAATCGTCGTCTTCGTCCTCATAGGTGATCTCTTGCAGATCGCCCTCTGCCAGACCGCGCTCTGCCAGCGATTCCTTTTCGACGTAGAGCTTGGTGACTTCGTAGTCGCCCAGCGCCCGAAACGTCGGCGAGAAATTCTTGACGCCGATGCCTTTGGTGTCCTGGCCTTTGGTCAGCTGGAACACACCGTCATCCAGAAATGCCAGGCTGACATCCTGTTCAAACGCCGCGCCGATCAGCACAACCTCAAGACTTTCCAGCGCATAGATCGTGCCATAAGGTGCCTTGCGGTTCACGTAGAGGAATTTTTTGGTTACTGACATGTCCCGCCCCTAATCGCCGAAAGTAACCAGACGGTCTGTCTGGATACCCATTTCAATCAACTGGCCAAGGCCCGAAATCCTAAAACCTTCGGCAATGTTGTCGGCATCCTTGCCTTGCCGCCTAGCCTCGTTTTCGTCCAGCAGGCCGCGACGCTGCGCGGCTGCGATGCACACAACCAAGTCAACCCCGTGCTCTTTTGCCAGCGCGGTCCAGTTGACTTGAATGTTGCGCTCGTCCTGTGGCGGGATCGACAACCGGGTCGAGACATTGACCCCGTCGTGGTAAAAGAACACGCGCGGCACCTCGTGGCCCAAAGCGATTGCCGATTTCACGAAATTATAGGCCGAATCCGCCGCTTGATGCGTATACGGCCCTTCGCTGATGACTATTCCGAATTTCACGTTCCGTCCCCGTCCTAGAAATGCACGTGCGCGGATGTGTTCATCGACTTGCGCGCACCGGTCCAGGTATCCAGATGATGCTTGGTAAACGCCAAGTTGGTCATCTCAAAGAACCGGTTCCAGCCAATGCGGTCAATCCATTCGCCCATCCGCTCCCAATGCTTGGCGTCCTTTTTATAGGCGGCCACGATGCGGCCAACGACCTCTTTGACCTCAGGCCAATGCGGGGCGTTGTTGGGCAGGTTGGCCACGGCCAGCTTGTGGAACGTGGGTTTCGAGCGGGCGTTGGAATGCTTGCCACCGACCCAGATCGCAATCTTGGTGCTGTCGTCGCCGTTGATCTGCATCGGTGGGCACGGCGGATAGCAGGCGCCGCAGCAGATGCATTTCTTTTCATCGATCTCAAGGCTTGGCTTGCCATTGACCATCGCCGGACGGATCGCGGCCACCGGGCAGCGGGCCACAACGGCGGGGCGTTCGCAGACATTGGCCACCAGATCATGGTTGATCTTGGGTGGCTTGGTGTATTGCACGTTGATCGCAATATCGCCCTGCCCACCACAGTTGATCTGACAGCACGATGTGGTGATCCGCAACCGGTTGGGCATCTTTTCCTGCACGAATTCGCTGTGCAGCATGTCCATCAGGCCTTTGACCACGCCGGACGCATCGGTGCCCGGAATGTCGCAATGCAGCCAGCCTTGGGTGTGGCTGATCATCGAAATCGAGGCACCTGTGCCGCCAACCGGGAAGCCAGCCGCGCCCAGTGCTTCGATCAAAGGCTCGACCTTGGCCTCGTCGGTGACCATATATTCGATGTTCGACCGCGTGGTGAACCGCACATGCCCGTCAGCGTATTCGTCGCCAATGTCGGCCAGCTTGCGGATGGTAAAAACATCCATCTGCCGCTGGGTACCGGCGCGCACGGTGAACAGCACATCGCCAGTTTTCGACACGTGCCGCAGAACCCCGACGCGGGGGCGATCATGGTAATCCCAGTTGCCAAAGTTCTCGATCATCGTGGGGTGCATATAGTCGAACGGATCCGGGACCCCGACCTCATCTGCCTTGCGGGGTTTGGCGTCTGCCTGCTGGTTCATCTTACTCTCTCCCTCGGGGCCGGGGCGCACCCCGGCGTCATAATCGTGGTGCTCAGCGCCGGGCTATTCGGCGCTGATCTGCAAACCTGCGTCGCGTGCCTTGCGCTCGAACCATTTCTCCGCCTCTTCGTCGAAATCGTCGGTGCGCACATAGCTGGACGTGCGGGGATGGTTGACCATGTTGGGATCAACTTCGATGTCCATCGCGTCCAAAAAGGCAGGCAGGCCGATCCGGTCGATGGTTTCGCCAATCCGCTCATGCTCCAGCGCGTTATCGGCAAAGAATTCGACCATGTTCTCGGCGAACTCTTCCAGCTTTTCAAAGTCTTCGTCGGTTTCCAGCTTGATGAACGGCACAACCATGATGCCCATCATGTCGCCAACCTTCAGCGACCGCTTGCCGCCAACCATGATCGACGCGCCCCTGTCATCACCCGGGCTTAGCGCCTTGGTCATCACGTTGATGCAATGCATGCAGCGCACGCAGGACTTATTGTCGATTTCCATGGTGTCATCGTCGTTCAGCGAAATCGCCCGGGTCGGACACATGCTGACAACCGTATCAATGGTGTACTTGCGGCCCACTTCGGCCACGTGTTCCTTGACCTTTTCCTGGTTGATCTTGATGTCATCGCGCCAGGTGCCGATCACCGCAAAGTCAGCCCGGTGGATGGCGTTCACGCAGTCATTGGCACAGCCCGAGAACTTGAATTTGAACTTATAGGGCAGCGACGGACGGTGCATTTCGTCCAGCAGTTTGTTGATGATGCCACGATGCGCGCGCTGTTCGTCAAAGCAGGACTGTTCGCAGCGGGCATGGCCCACACAGCTCATCGCGGTGCGCAGCGCGGGACCGGCGCCGCCAAGATCAAAGCCGATCTCGTTTAGCGCATCAAACGCCTTTTGCGTGTTTTCGGTGGTGCAACCCTGGAACATGATGTCCCCGGACTGCCCGTGAAACGCGATCAGGCCTGATCCATGCTCTTCCCAGATGTCACACATCTGGCGCAAGAGGTCGGTGGTATAGTGAAAGCCCGGGGGCGGCATTACTCGCAGGGTGTGGAATTCTTTGGACTCAGGAAACTTGTCGGCAACCTCGGAAAAGCGCGGGATGATACCGCCGCCGTAGCCAAACACCGAAACCGTGCCGCCCTTCCAGTACCCCATGCGGTTTTCATAGGACATGTCCAGCTGACCCATCAGATCGTTCATCATCTTCTGGTTGCTGGGGGCGCCTTCGTCGCGCAGCCGCTTCAGCCCGGTGACAAAGCTGGGCCAGGGCCCGTCTTCCAGTTGGTCCAGATTTGGTGTTGGATGCGTTTCTTTGCCGCCTGACACGGTATCGTCCTGATCTCGGTCGCCGTCTTTCATGGTTTCCTCCCAATCGTGTTCATAATCTGATGCCGCTGCCCGGCTGGTACATTCCTTCGGAGTATTTGCCGTCGACCCAAAACGCTTGTCGTTCGGGTGTCAAAACGATGCGCTGTCGCGCACTGTATCCGACCGCTGCCTCCTCAGCTTCTTATATATACATTGCAATAATCGAATGTAATAATCAATAAGACAATCACAGCACTTGGCACAACTTGTCCCTGATCTGGTATAAGTGCCCCCGAAAACGATCCGAAACGGCAAGGAACCCGCCGATGAAAACTGTTATTAAACCGGTATTTAGATGGCATGATTTAGATGCCACCGATACCTATGACAGCT
>JBLINN010000189.1:0-8430 GCA_047639325.1 Paracoccaceae bacterium
CACGAAAGCCCCCAGATATCAACCTTCAACGCACATCGAAACCTCTGCTCAAAACGCCGCCGTCAACCCGGCCAATCCAGCGCGCCAGGTGGAAATAACCCGAGTCTGGTGAATAATTCGGGCTAGGCGCGCTGGTGTTGGGCCCCTGAACCCGCCTCAACCCGCGAAGAAAGCCCGCAATGGCTTAATAAGCAGATACTTGCCCCCACCAAAACCAAAGGCCGCGCAATGCCGCGCGGCCCCGGTAACGTACAGGTTTGTGCCGTTTATGCGGCAGCAGGGGCGCGTGACATCAGCACGTCGCCAACTTGTTTGGCCGCGCCAATCTCGTCACCACCAGCCACAGCTGCCACTTCGCGGGTCAACCGTTCCAGCGCCGCTTCGTAAAGTTGACGCTCAGAATAGCTTTGCTCGCGCTGATCATCAGTGCGGTGCAAATCGCGCACAACTTCGGCAATCGCAATCAGATCGCCCGAGTTGATCTTTTGTTCATATTCTTGCGCGCGACGCGACCACATGGCGCGTTTCACCTTGGCCTTGCCCTTTAGTGTGCGCATCGCATGGTTGATCACATCCGGAGAACTGAGCGAGCGCATACCGATCATCGTCGCCTTGTCCGTCGGAACCCGCAGGGTCATCTTGTCCTTTTCAAAGGAAACTACGAACAGCTCTAGCGTGATGCCAGCCACTTCCTGCTCTTCGACCGAAATGATCTGACCAACGCCATGCGCCGGGTAAACCACAAAATCATTGGGGCGGAAGTCGAGCTTTTTCGATTTGGTCATTCGGGTCTTTCTTTCTTTTTGTCTGGTCCTGAACGTCAAAAACACAGCTACGGGGCCAAATTAAGGCCCCGGCTGGCTGAATTCTGTCGAAATATTTTATCCCGCAGGGGTGTACCCAGATGGGACAGGTCCATTCGTTTCTGTCATTGGTACATCATATAGCACAAAAAGCGTCCCACTTAAAGTGGACGTTACGGGAATTGGTGAAAACCACCTTAAACACAGGCGCTTAGGCGGCACGGAAAATTCGGGATGTCGAAACAGCGTCGCAAATCAACGCGAATCACTTATCCGCCCTCGCCCGGTGCCTCGGAGAAGTATTTTTCCAGCTTGTCGGTCTCGCCATCACGTTCTTCGGCATCGGGCAGCTGATCTTTCTTGGTGATGATCACCGGCCACAATTCAGAATACTTGCGGTTGAATTCCACCCATTTATCCGTGTCCGGCTCGGTATCGGGGCGGATCGCGTCAGCGGGGCATTCGGGTTCGCAAACACCACAGTCGATACATTCGTCAGGGTGGATCACCAGCATGTTTTCGCCTTCATAGAAGCAGTCCACAGGACAGACTTCGACGCAGTCGGTATATTTGCAGGCAATGCAACTGTCGTTGACGATATAAGTCATGGGCGGCTTTCCGTTTTCGGCTCTTGGCGGACTAGCTAGTTCAGAGACACCACTTCTTCAAGGCGTCATTCACCGGTTTGCCGCCTTGATCGTTCCAACGCGCGGCGGTCGCGCTTGTCGGGACGGCCCTTTCCATCATAGCGCGGGTTTCTGGACGCAGGGTCATGGGCCTTGTCGGCGTCCCGGCTCGGATCCTCCGATTCCGGCGACAGATCGACATACAGCGCCTGCGCCTCGGGCGCCGGGCCGCGCCGCTCTGCCAGCGCTTCGATCCGCACCACCCGTACCTGCCGCCCCTGTGCAAAGGTCAGCACATCGCCCGGTGCAACCCCATGCGCCGGTTTGCCCGCCCGGTTGTCGTTCACCCGTACATGACCGCCACTAACCTGTTTGGCAGCCAAGCTGCGGGTCTTGAAAAACCGCGCTTGAAACAGCCATTTGTCCAGCCTTTGCTTGGGCAGCGGCGCATCCATAGGCGTTACTTGCTGTCTTTCAGCCCCATTAGGGCCGCAGCAAACGGATTGTCGGGATCAATGGGCTTTTCTGCCCGGGGTGGGCGGGCCTGAAAGGTTTTGGCCCCCTGTTGCGGCTTGTTCCCCGGCTTTTGGCCCGGTTTACGCCCCTGCGGTTTGCCACGCGGCCTGCCTTTGCCTTGCGGTTTGTCCACCGCAGCACCATCGCGGCGCTGGTCGCGACCCCGCCCGGCATTGGCGGGACTACGCCCCCAGGTAAAGGTATAAAATACCTCGGTTTCCGGTGTTTCCGGCTCGGTTCGCTCTGCTTCGCTTTTTTCTGGCTCGGCAGTTTCCACAGCGGCTGCTGCCGCAGCTTCGGCAGCCCGGTTGAATTCTTCGACCTCGGGCGGCACATCCGGCACCATAGGCGCGGCAATCCCTTTTTTCGACGCCTTGGTCTTTTTGACCTCGGCACTTGGTGCCTGGTCTGCACCCTCAGCAACGGGCACAACCTCAGCAACCGGCGCTGCCTCGGCGGCGGGCGCATCCGCCGCGATTTCAGAACTGGTCTCGGCACTGGTTTCAGCAGGTGCTTCACTGGCGGCAACAACCTCAGGCGCAACCGCCTTGACCTTTGCCCGCTCGCTCTTTTCGGCCTTATAGCCCAGCCCGGCCATCAGATCGGCAAACTGGTCCAGCGTCATGCCGGTGATCGACAACATATCCGCCTTGGCCTCGAACCCGCCACGGCTGTTTTCCGAGCGCAGCATGTCCGCCAGCCGTTCCAGCATGTCGATGCGAATCGCCCGCTCGCCTGCGGCGCGATAGCCGCACATCATGTGATAGCCCTGCGGCGCATCCACTATGGCAGGCAACGTCACCAGACCCGGTGGCGGCGCTTCGGGGAATTCCTGCAAGCCTTGCGCCAGCGACCACAGCACCAACCGCAACCGGGTTGGCGCGGGTTTCAGCAGCAGCGGCATAAACACCGTGAACTGGCCAAAGCGGATGCCATGCTTGCGCAATGCGCCGCGTGCGTCCTGATCCAGATCCTTGACCTCTTGCGCCACGTCGGCGCGGGGCAGCACGCCCAGCGACTCGACCACGCGAAAGGCAAAACCGCGCGCCAGCCCGGTCAGCTCTTCGTCGCGCTGCAAGGCCAGCAAGGGTTCGAACAACGCCGCGACCTTGCGATCAATAAAGTGCTGCAACCGGCGCTGCACTTTCTGGATCACCTCGGGCCCGGCGGCCTCGTCGACAAACACATCAACCTGTGGCTTTAGCGGTTCCGCCCCGGCAACCAGCTTGCCAATGGCCCCGTCACCCCACATCAACCCACCCTGTTCGGTAAAGTCGATCTCGGTATCGGGCGCATTATAAAACCGGTCAGCGCGCAGATGGAAATGCGGAGCCAGCGCCTGTAACGACGCCGTCTTCAGCGCCTTTGCTTCGGCCCCTTCGGCGCTTTTGTCCGGCATAAACCGGAACCCCTCCAGCCGCCCAACAAATTCGCCCTCGACGCTGACGTCGCCCTTATCGTTCACTTCGGCCATAAGGGCCTCCTTCTGTCTGAGCCGGCGCAGCAGCACGGATGTGCGCCGGTCCACAAATCTCTGGGTCAGCGCCCCATGCAGCGCGTCCGACACCCTGTCTTCTACCGCGCGGGTTTCGCCGCGCCAATGGCTTTCGTCACGCACCCAACCCTTGCGCTGTGCGACATAGGTCCAAGTGCGGATAAAGGCCAGTCTTTTGCTAAGCGTATCAATGTCCCCGTCGGTGCGGTCAATACGTTTTATCTGTCGCCCCATCCAATCATCTGGCACAGCGCCGCGTTCATGCAGATGGCCAAATATCACCTCTAGCAACCCGGCATGTTCCGCGTGGCTGATGCCGCGAAAATCCGGGATGCGGCAGACATCCCATAACAGGCGCACTGACGCGCCGTCACTCGCGCGCGCGGCAACCTCGGCCACATCCGTCAGCGATTTCAGCGCCCCCAGATCGTCTGCCTCACGCGCCTTGACCAGATTTTCGCCCGTCGGGCTGATTTCCAGCGACCGGATCAGCGCGCTGACCGTCCCGAACTGCAACGCCGCGTTGCGCCAATTCAGCTTTTTCAGCGGGGTGAACCGGTGATCCATGATCGCCCGCGCCATGCCGTCATCCAACGGCCGCGCGTCCCCCGTCACCCCAAACGTGCCGTCCGACATGCCGCGCCCGGCGCGCCCGGCAATCTGCGCCAGCTCGTTTGGGGCCAGCGGGCGCATCCGGCGGCCATCAAACTTGGCCAACGAGGAAAACGCCACATGGTCGATATCCAGATTAAGCCCCATGCCGATGGCATCCGTGGCCACAAGATAATCGACCTCGCCATTCTGGTACATCTCGACCTGCGCGTTGCGGGTGCGCGGGCTAAGCGCGCCCATCACCACCGCAGCCCCGCCCTTTTGGCGGCGGATCAATTCGGCGATGGCATAGACGTTCTCAACCGAAAACCCGACTATTGCACTGCGGCCAGGCATCCGGCTTATCTTTTTCGAACCTGAATACACCAGCTGCGACATCCGCTCGCGGTGCATGAACTGCGCCTCGGGCACCAGCGCCGCAATCGACCCGCGCATGGTGCCCGAGCCCAAAAACAGCGTTTCCAACTGGCCCCGGGCGCGCAGCAATCGGTCGGTAAACACATGGCCGCGCTCGGGGTCGGCACAAAGCTGGATTTCGTCGATGGCCAGAAAATCGCATCCCATACCTTCGGGCATCGCCTCGACGGTGCAGACCCAGTATTGTGCCCGTGGCGGCACAATGCGTTCCTCGCCGGTGACCAGCGCCACCACCGACGGCCCGCGCAGACCGACGATGCGGTCGTAAACCTCGCGCGCCAACAGGCGCAGCGGCAGGCCGATCACCCCGGTGCGATGGCCCAGCATCCGTTCGATGGCATAATGGGTTTTGCCAGTATTCGTCGGGCCCAATACGGCCACGATCCGCGAAGATTCACTCATCTTACGCCCCTGCCTGATGTGGGATTAAAGGGCTTTGCCCTCAACCAAAGGCTTTAGCCGCTCCAGCGCCTTGCCTAGTTCTACGTGATGCGGATGTATCGCCTGCGCCCGCAGATACGCCTGATAGGCGCGCTGCGGATCCTCAAAGGTTTCCAGAATTGCCCCCAGCCCAAGGATGGCGTCGTAATGGTTTGGATTCAGCCGCAAGGTCCGTTCCAGATCGGCCAGCGCCGGGCCGTATAACCCGGCCTCAAAAAACGCCCGGGCGCGGGCGTGCCAGCCTTCGGCGAAATCCGGCGCATGGTCGGTTAATGCGGTCAGATGTTCGATGGCGGCGCGGGAATCATCCACCTCTAGCGCGTCGCGTCCGCGCTTCAGCAACAGATCCATTGATGCCGACCCACTTTTGCCCCACAGCGCCTTTAATTGCCGGTCCAGCCGCTGGGCGGTGGCCGGATCGGCCTGTCCCAACGCCTCTAACAGCGCGGCCTCATCCTGCGAATCCGCCTCTTGCGCGGTCAAAGGCAGGCATAACAGCAGAAAAATCACGAAAATGGCGGCAAATTCCGCAACGATACGTTTGAGATTGGGGTGTTCAAAGGTCATAACAGGCGTCAGTGTAACGCGAAGCGCGCTGAATTCCAGACTGAAATCCAGACTGTGCAGTGCACAATTTAATGAGGACGACAAATGACCGATTTTCTTGAGAAAGCCGCAGCCGAGCTGAACAGCAAAATAGCCGATGGCGGCTTTGACGGTTCGGCCAAGTTTGCCGTGGCCGATCTGGGCGCGATTGTCATGGATGGCGACGGCGCACGCGTCAGCGACGATGACGCCGATGTGACCCTTAGCGCCGACGCCGATACGTTTCAGGCGATCTTTGATGGCGACCTGAACCCCACAAGCGCCTTTATGACTGGCAAGCTGACAGTCGACGGCGATATGGGGCTGGCGATGAAACTGGCGGCGGTTCTGGCCTGATGCAGCTCGCCCCGGCGCCGTTCTTTGATGACGTGGCTGGTGGCCCCGCAGGCGGCACCGCCTGGTGGGCCACGGCCTCGGATGAGGTGCGGATCCGGGTTGGCTTGTGGCCTGTGAAAGGCGCGCGCGGGACGGTTCTGCTGTTTCCCGGGCGCACCGAGTATATTGAAAAATATGGCGCAACGGCGGCTGAACTGGCGGCGCGCGGCTTGTCGACGCTGGCCATTGACTGGCGCGGTCAGGGCCTGTCCGACCGGTTGCTGGATAATACGCGTATCGGCCATGTGGAAAAATTCACCGACTATCAGCGCGACATTGCTGCCATGCTGCGCGCCGCACGCGAACTTGACCTGCCCCGTCCTTTCTATCTGCTGGCGCATTCAATGGGCGGCTGCATTGGCTTGCGCGCCGTGATGGAAGGGTTGCCGGTGCAGGCCTGCGCTTTTACCGGCCCGATGTGGGGCATTCATATGTCGCCCGTAATGCGCCCGATTGGCTGGGGAATGGCGATGGCGGGCGCGGCCCTTGGGTTTGGCGACAAACTGACCCCCAACACCACCGGCGAAGGCTATGTGATGACGCAAGGCTTTGACGGCAATGCCCTGACCAACGACCCTGACATGTATCAGATGATGCGGGACCAACTGACCGCGCATCCCGATCTGGGCATTGGTGGCCCCAGCCTGCGCTGGCTGCGCGAGGCCTTGCTGGAAACCCGGCATCTGGCCAGCCGGGCCTCGCCCGATCTGTCCTGCCTGACCTTCCTTGGCACGCAAGAGGCCATCATCGACAGCGACACCGTGCGCGCGCGCATGAAAATCTGGCCCCGCGGCACGTTAGATGTTGTCGAAACCGCCCAGCACGAGGTGCTGATGGACACCCCCGCCATCCGCAATCACGTCTTTGATCGCCTAGCGGCGCTGTTTTCCAGCAGTCGCGAAAACGCAAAGGCGGATTAGGCGTCAGGGACCATTCATTCGGGAACGGCCCCTGACACGGCTGTAACGCCGCGCGATCCTAGATTTTCCGCGCCGCTCCGCTGACCCGCACGCTGTCCCCGGATTTTCCCGATACCTTGACGGTCAGAACCGATGGCTGGCCCATATCTTCGCCCTGACGAATGGTGAATTGCCCACCATCCCGCACCCCTGGCCACCCCAGATCAACCAGCGCCCCCCCCAGCGCGGCGGCGGCGGCACCGGTTGCCGGGTCTTCGACCACGCCGCCAATCGCAAACGCATTGCGCGAAATAAATTCGCCGTCACTGACGATGTGCAACAAGCTTACCGTCGTCAGATCCTGCGCCAGCATCAAGGCGCGCCCAGCCTCGAAATTATAGGCCATTTCCGCCAGATCAGCCCGGTTACGCACAGCGATCACCGCATGTTGATTTCCGGCAAATGCCAGCGTTGCAGGCAAGCGCGGGTCAAGCTGGTCATCCCTTAGATTGAACAGCTGTTTGATCTGCGCCAGCAAATCCGACGGCAATGGTTTTGACCATGTTTCGGGCGATTTCAGCTCGGCCGTCCAACCCTGCGCGGTCTTGTTGGCCGAAACAGAGATGCGGCCCTGCGCAAGGCTCAGATCAAAGGTGCCGGGCTGGTATTTTTCCCCCAGCGCCACCCCCAGTGCAATCGTGGCATGACCGCAAAACGCAACTTCGGCCTCCGGGGAATAGTAGCGGGTGACCCAGTGGTCACCCTCTGGTGCGGCAAAGACGGTTTCAGAATAACCGATGTCCCGCGCGACCTTTTGCATGTCGGCGACATCCGGCAGGCTGGCCCCGATAACAACCCCGGCGGGGTTTCCGCCTTCGTCACCCTGGGAAAAAGCTGCAATACGTTGTGCAGTCATGTGATGTTCCTTTCGTTGGTGAAAGAGAACCTAGGAAGGCCATTCACATAAGAAAAACGAATATAAGTGAGAAAATATATTCCATTTAGTGATGATTTGTTTTTTGCCATGCCTCAGAACGCGACGGCGGCAATAGGATTGGATCGGATACACACGGATTTTTCATCATCCCTGCCCTGAAACCAATACCCACAGACCCTACATTTACCCTACCTTACCCTTAGACAAAACCCTTGGCTTGAACCCTGGCGCCTGTCGCCGTAGTCACAGGCAATCGCAGCACAGAGGTTTGCATGACACATATAGGCTCCACCCCGCTTTTCGGCATGGCCGAAACCGGCGCAATCCCTCCACTTGGCGATCTGCCGGAATGGGATCTCAGCGATCTTTATACTGCCCCCGACGCCCTCGAGCTGGCGCGTGATCTGGACTGGCTAGAAGGCGAATGCGCCAGCTTTGCCGTCGATTACGAAGGCAAATTGGCGGATCTGGACGCGCCAGCGTTCCTTGACTGCGTGCTGCGCAACGAAAAGATCAACACCATCGCCGGGCGCATCATGTCCTTTGCGGGCTTACGGTACTACCAGCTGACAACGGACGCCGACCGCGCCAAATTCATGTCCGATTGTCAGGAAAAGATTACCGACTTCACAACGCCCTTGGTGTTTTTCACGCTGGAATTGAACCGGCTGGATGATGATCACCTGACCGGCCTCTTTGCCAA
>JBLINN010000190.1:0-8416 GCA_047639325.1 Paracoccaceae bacterium
TCGCGGTTGCAAATATTTTCATAGTCTCCCTCCAAAAACTGTTGTGACCCCTACGGTTTTCGTGATCTCCACAGGGTCGCTCGTAAATGGTGGTCCATTTTAATTTGAAAATCAAATTAAATCGACTAGGCTATAAAAATACGCATTTTGCCGCCTTCGGATCGACAGGAAAAACCCCTAGGTAAGAGCAAATGCAAAGGCGGATCAACCAGAGGGGGTCTTTACAGTAAATGGCTGTTTTTCAACGAGAGTATGGGCGGCGCACCCTGTTACAGCAGATCCGACGCGCCGGGCGCATCCCCCGGATCGAGCTGGCTGAAGACACCGGGATCAGCCGGGCAACCGTCACCACGATCACCGCAGAATTTCTGCACAACGGATTGATCGAAGAGGTGGCGCGCGATGGCGCAGGCAGCGATGCGCGCCGTGGTCGCCCCCGGGTAGACCTAAAGATTCGCGGCGCCGCGCGTCTGGTGATGGGGGTCAAGATTTCGACCCGGTCGCTGTCTCTGGTGCTGATGGATTTTGAGGGGGCCAATCTGGCCGCGCTGGAAACCGAGCTGACGCGGTCGGTCTTTGCGCCCAAGGATCTGGCCCGCGCCATCAAAATCGCGGTCTCGGATTTGGCGCAAAATACCGGGTACTGCTTGGCGCAGGTTTCCGGGATTGGCGTTGGTATCGCCGGCGTGGTTCAGGCCAGCAGCGGGTTTGTCCACTGGTCGCCATCGCTGTCGCAGCGAAATATCGAATTCGGCGCCGTGCTGACCGATATCCTGGGGGTTCCGGCCTTTGTCGACAACGATGCCAACCTAGTGGCCGTGGCAGAAAAGGCCTTTGGCCTTGGGCAGGAACATTCCGATTTCATTGTCGTGACCATCGAAAGCGGCGTTGGTTTGGGGCTGGTGATCGGCGGCGATCTTTATCGCGGCGCGCGCGGCTGTGGCGCCGAATTTGGCCACACCAAAGTGCATCTGGACGGCGCTCTGTGCCGCTGTGGTCAGCGCGGCTGTCTTGAGGCCTATGTCGGCGATTACGCCCTGCTGCGCGAGGCGCTGACCATTCCGGGCAGCGACCCCGCAACCGATCCGGGCCAGCGGATTCGGGCGCTGTTACTTGCGGCCAAATCAGGCGATTCCACCGCCAAAAGCATTGTGGACCGGGCCGGGCGAATGTTTGCGATGGGGCTGGCCAATCTGGTGAACATTTTTGATCCGCAACTGATCATTCTGGCGGGCGAGCAGATGCAGTTTGACCATCTTTACGCCGAAGCGGTGATCGAAGAGATGCGCAAATCCATCGTCCAGATCGACAAACCGCCGCCCGAGGTGGTTATTCACAAATGGGGCAACCAGATGTGGGCCCAGGGGGCGGCGGCCTATGCGCTGGATAAGGTCTCGGAACTGGCGCTGGCAGAGTTGGGCGAACATGCGGTCTAGGGTTTGGGCCTGCATCGCCCTGTTCTGCGCCAGCCCGGCGCAGGCCGATCCCCGGTTCGAACCCGTGCCGGCGCCCGCGCATATCTATTCTGGCGGGTGGGAGCATTTTGTCGGTGGCGGGCTGGCGGCTTTTGACTGCGACGGCGATCACCTGCCCGAGCTTTACGCCGCCGGTGGCAGCGCGCCCGCGATGCTGCTGCGCAATCGCTCGCAGGTTGGGGGCGACGTGGTGTTAAAGGCGGACACGCCGCCGTCGCTGGCCCTCACCGGGGTGATCGGGGCCTATCCGCTGGATATCGACAGCGACGGCATTCTGGATCTGGCGGTGCTGCGGGTTGGGCAAAACCTGCTGCTGCGCGGCGGGCCGGATTGCAGCTTTGCCCCGTTTGAGGCGCTTGGGTTCACCTCCGCCAACCATTGGACCACCGCGTTCTCTGCCACATGGGAAACGGGCCAAACCCTGCCAACGCTGGCCTTTGGCAATTACGTTGACCGCGACGATCCCAACGGGCCGTTCCGGGCCTGTGACATCAATCTGTTATACCGCCCTGAAGGTGCTGGGTATGGCGCGCCACTGGAGCTAACCCCGGGTTTTTGCCCGCTGTCGATGCTGTTCAGCGACTGGGGCCGATCCGGGCGCGCCGATCTGCGGGTCAGCAATGACCGGCATTATTATGTCGATCAGGGGCAGGAACAGTTGTGGGCGATGACGCCGCGCCCGCGTCTCTACACTGACGCCGACGGTTGGCAGCAACACAAGCTGTGGGGCATGGGCATCGCGGCGCGCGATCTG
Organism: Paracoccaceae bacterium; assembly: GCA_047639325.1. Lineage (GTDB taxonomy): Bacteria > Pseudomonadota > Alphaproteobacteria > Rhodobacterales > Rhodobacteraceae > NVQY01. The sequence continues at coordinate 2,230 of JBLINN010000190.1, forward strand.
GATGGTGATGGGCGACAAGAGGTGATGTTGTCGTCAATGGGCGATCAGCGCTTGCAGGTGCTGGACCCCGGCAAGGGACCGCATTTTGACGACGCCCCGTTTGATTGGGGCACCACGGCGCAGCGGCCTTATTTGGGCGGCGACGGGCGGCCCTCGACCGGTTGGCATGTGGCGTTTGGAGATGTGCAAAATGACGGGCGCGACGATATTTTCATCTCGAAGGGAAATGTCGAACAGATGCCCGGCAGCGCCATGCAGGACCCCAATAACCTGTTGATCCAAGGCGATGACGGGCGGTTTCGTGAAACCGGGGCCGAGGCCGGGATTGCCAGCCTGCATCGCGGCCGCGGTGCGGCGCTGGTGGATCTGAACGGAGATGGCTTGCTGGATCTGGCGCTGGTCAACCGGCGCGCGCCGTTAGAGATTTGGCAGAACGTCACCGGCGACACCGGGCATTGGCTAGCGGTGTCCCTGTCGCACCCCGCCCCAAACCGCGACGCCGTGGGGGGCTGGATCGAACTGGACGCAGACGGCGCGCGACAGCTGCGCGAGATCACGGTGGGCGGCGGTCACGCAGGCGGCAGCGCCGGGGCGCAACATTTTGGCCTTGGCACGGCGGATCAGGCGCGGCTGCGGATGATCTGGCCCGATGGCGTGGTGTCAGAATGGGTGACTGTGGGCGTCGACCACGCCGTTTCCTTGCAGCGGGTACAGAACGGGCTGACCGTCACGCCCTATTGATCCACCGCCAAGCCACTGGGCACCTGATCCGGCACTCCTAAGCGCCCGGTTTCGCCCAACGGATCGTCCAACGCTTGCAAAAACGCCAGCAAGTCGGCGATTTCAACTTCAGTTAACGACACCGGCGCTAGTTCGTTGGCGGCGGCAATTGCGGCCATCTCCTCCGGATCGGCCATCAACCGGAAATCAACGTCATAGCCAGGGCCTGCCAGCACCACCTGCGCCGGATCGTAGCCGAATAATCGCGCAACCGGGTCCAGATGGTGACGCACCACGCCGTCCAGCGTCGCGTAAGCCCCGGAATGGCCATAAGGCGCGGTCTGAGTCACATTGCGCAGCGATGGGGTGCGAAATCGATAGGCATCCGCCGGATCGCCAGTCACCCGCATCCGGCCAACGTCGCGGTTGTGACGCTCAAACCGGGCGGCCTTGCCCGGCCCGATTTGTGGCATGGCGATGGCGTGAAAGGCGTGATCGGTCTGGAATTGCCCGGAATGGCAGGTCGAACAGCTACCCTTGCCGTAAAACAACGCCATGCCGCGCGCCGCGGGGTCTGGCAGCAGGGTGCCGTCGCGTAAAAGGGCGTCAAACGGACTGTTGTCGGCGCGCCATTCAGTGGCGACGAAGGCGGCGATCATGTTGGCGATGTCGGCGAAGGTGATTACGCGCGGGCCGATGATAGCGGTGAAATCCGCGCGATATTGCGGGATTCTCGAAACCCGGTGCGACAGGATCATCCAGGCGCCATCTGGCCCGGTCAGAATTCCCTGGCGCACCGCCTGTGACACATCGCTTTCGGAATAATGCCCGGCCATTTCATCGCCCGACAGCACCGGGAACATCGCCTGGGCGGCTAGAACAGAGTCAAACCCGCGCTCCATATCCGCGCCCAGCGGCGTGCGGATGCCCGAGGGACGGGTTGGGTCGGCCTGCAGGCGGCCATCGTGGAATAGGCTGGTGAATTCGCCCGCGCCAAGATTGAACAGCCCCGGCGCGTTGCGCCCGATGCGCTGTTCCGGCAGGTTGGCCGGGTCTGGCCGCCGGTCCACCCCCAGCCCGATGCCGCCATCGCCCATACCCAGCGACAGCCCGTCCGAGGTGCCAAATCGCGGGTGATGGCAGGTGGCGCAGGACACTGTTTTGTTGCCGCTAAGGATTGGATCATAGAATAACAGCTGGCCCAATCTGGCCTGCGCCGGATCAACCGGGGCAAAGCTGGCGTCGGCTTGGGGCAATGGATCAGCGGCCCCGGGCTGGACGAGGTATAGGACGATCAGCAAGGCGAAAACCGACTTCATGGCGCACCATCCGGCGCAATCCGCACCTGCAATTTCTGGCGATAGGGCTGATCCGGCGAAATCACGATGGATGGAAAACCAGACGTGTTCAGCGCGTTGGGGTATTGTTGCGGTTCCAGACAGAGACCCGCGAACGGCGCGTGGAACTGCCCGGCCAGCGGGGTACCTGCCGGGGCAAGCGCGCCGCCAGTGTATAGTTGCAGGCAGGGTTGATCGGTCATCATGGTCAGTTGCAGTCCGTTAGGGGCCGTCAGCATCACCCCCGTATCGCTAGGCGCACCGGACAGAACATAGTTCATGTCCAGCCCATGGTGACATGGGTCGGCACGGTGCACAGTTTTGGCCTGTCGCAGATCGAAATCCTGCCCGGTCAGCGACTGGACCTTCCCAGTGGGGACCATCGCGGCATCGGTGGGGGTGAAGTGATCACCCAAGATTTTCAATTGGTGATCAAGAACGGCCCCTCCGCCCATCAGGTTATAGTACGAATGCTGCGCCAGGTTAACCGGCGTCGGACAATCGGTATCGGCACGCATATCATAGGTCAGCGTGTGACCCTGCAGGCTGATCGTCACCTCAAACGACACCCACCCGGGATAGCCCTGATCCCCGCTAGGCGACTCCAGATGCAAGCGTACGGCCCCTGCGCCATCCGGTTCGACCCCCCAGTTTTGCGTATATATCCCGGCAGGTCCGCCATGCAGGTGGTTGGGCCGATCATTCACCGGCAAAACATATCGCTGCCCGTCGAACGTAAACCCCGCACCTGAGATGCGATTGGCAACCCGGCCTGCGATGATGCCCAGGTAATGGGGGTTGTTCAGATAGTCCTGCGGGTGCCGATACCCCAGAACCACCGGCACCCGGCGCCCGTCCAAGGGCACCTGCCAGTCTTGGGTGATACAACCAAGGCTGAGGATGGCCACAGACACGTCGCCGTCGGCCAGCACATGGCGCGTGATCTGGCGGTTGTCAGACAAACCTGTTCACGTAATTCTCCAGCTGTTCCTGCCGTCCGGACCGGGGTTGTGGCGCGGCGTCGCCCGACAGAACCCGCGCAAAGATCGCGTCAAAATCGCTGTCCAGCATGCCCTTGGCCTCTGGCGTGTCCCACCCGGCATAACGTCCCTTTAATGCCGATTGCAGCCCGCCATCGTCAATCATCGCCACCGCCGCCTTTAACCCGCGCGCGCAGACATCCATCGCGCCGATATGCCCCGCGATCAGGTCCACCGGGTCCAGTGACTGACGCCGCAGCTTGGCGTCAAAGTTGGTGCCACCCATGCCCAAACCACCTGCCTGCAGGATATGGTAATAGGCCAGCGCCACCTCGGGCACGTTATTGGGGAACTGGTCAGTGTCCCAGCCAGACTGATAATCGTTGCGGTTCATGTCGATCGACCCCAACATGCCCTCAGACGTGGCCACGGCGATCTCGTGCTCGAAACTATGCCCGGCCAGAATGGCGTGGCCCTGTTCAAGGTTCAGCTTCACCTCATCCTCCAGCCCGTATTTGCGTAAGAATCCGATGCAGGTGGCGGCGTCATAATCGTACTGATGCTTGGACGGTTCCTGCGGTTTCGGTTCCACCAGAATGGCGCCCTTAAAGCCGATCTTGTGCTTATATTCGACCACCATGTTCAGGAACCGGCCCATATGGTCCAGCTCGCGGCCCATGTCAGTGTTCAGCAAGGTTTCATAGCCCTCGCGCCCGCCCCATAACACATAGTTCTGCCCGCCAAGGCGGTGGGTGGCATCCATGCAGGCCTTCACCGTGGCCGCCGAATAGGCAAACACATCCGGGTCCGGGTTGGTTGATGCGCCGCCCATCCAGCGGCGATGGGTGAACATGTTGGCGGTGCCCCACAACAGGCCAATGGTGCGGGTCGCCATCTTGGAGCCGATATAGTCAATGATCTCTTCGAAATTGCGCAAAGAGTCCGCAAATGTCGCGCCTTCGGGGCGGATATCGGCGTCGTGCCAGCAGAAATAGGGCTGGCCGAGGATATCGAACATCTCGAACGCGGCATCGGCCTTGATCTTGGCGTTGGCCATGTCGTCTTGCGGGTACCACGGGCGTTCAAAGGTTGCCCCGCCAAACGGGTCCGCCCCTTCCCAGGCGAAAGAGTGCCAATAGGCGACGGCAAAGCGCAAATGGTCGGCCATTCGCTTACCTGCGACCATTTCGTCGGGGTTGTAATGGCGATAGGCCAGTGGGTTTTCGCTGTTGGGCCCCTCATATTTGGCCGGGGCGATATCGGCGAAGAAAGGTTGGGTCATGGCATGGCTTTCAATACAGGGTAAGAGGCGGCATAGGCGGCATAGGCGTCCTCATAAGCCGCGCGCAGATCGGCGCGGGGAACAATCGTTTCGCCAATTGGCGGCTTTGTCATGATCTCGGCCGGGGCGGCACCGGTCACGCCGCAAATCGCCAACCGTGCCGCGCCCAATGCGGCGCCGAATTCGCCCTGTTGCGGCAGGTCCAGCGGCAGGTTCAGGATGGTCGCCAGCAATTCGCACCAATAGCGCGATTTGGCCCCACCGCCGATGACCAGTACCCGGCTTAGATCAGCCCCGGTTGCGCGCAACGCCTCAAGAGAATCGCGCAAGGCAAAGCTGACGCCTTCCAGAACCGCGCGGGTCAGGTCGCGTTGGTCGCTGGCGATGTCCAACCCGATGAATGCGCCGCGCACCGCGGCATCGTTATGCGGCGTGCGTTCGCCCGACAGGTACGGCAGAAAGCGCAGCTTGCCGGGGGCGGCAATTGTATCGCCTAGCGCAGCGGTCAGTTGCGCGGCACCGGTTCCGGTGATGCCGGACAACCAGTTCAGGCTGTCGGTTGCGGCCAGAATAACCCCCATCTGATACCAGGTATCGGGGATCGCATGGCAAAACGTGTGCACCGCGCTGTCCGGTTTCGGAGAAAACCCGTCACGCGCTGCCAACAACACGCCAGACGTCCCAAGCGAAACAAACCCGTCGCCTTCACCCAGCGCGCCAACCCCGCAAGCCGCCACCGCATTGTCGCCGCCACCTGCAACCACTGCCACGCCACCCGGCAATCCCAGGTCAGCGGCCAGATCGGCGCGCATCTCACCGATGATTTCGGGGCCTTCCAACAGCTCCGGCATCTGGTCGCGTCGCATCCCGGACTTTGCCAGCAACGCATCAGACCAACAGCGTCCACCGACATCCATCCAGGATGTGCCCGCGCTGTCGGACATGTCCGACACCATTCGCCCGGTCAGCCAGTAAGACAGGTAATCCTTGGGCAGCAAAACCATCGCGGTTTGCTCAAACACATCCGGTTCATGCTCTGCCAGCCACGCCAGTTTGGGCGCGGTAAACCCGGGAAAGACGATGTTGCCGGTGATGTCGCGAAACCCCTCGGTGGCATCCAACCGGTCCGACTGTACCTGACTGCGGGTGTCGTTCCACAGGATACAGGGGCGCAACACCGTGCCTTCGTTGTCCAAGAGGGTCGCGCCATGCATCTGGCCCGACAGGCCAATGCCGCGCAGTTGCGCCATGTCAGCCGGGGCCATCTGGCACAGGGCACCGATCACTTGGCGGGCGGCGGCAATCCAATCTGCCGGGTTCTGCTCGCTCCACCCCGGATGCAGATGCGCCACCGGCAATTCGGACTCGGCGTTGTGCAGAACCGTGCCATTGTCGTGCACCAACAGCGCGCGGATTCCAGATGTCCCCAGATCAAGACCGATAAACATATGCCCCCCTATCCGTCCTGCCCAAGTGTTTCTGCATTTAATTCCGGTGTCAAATTAAAAAGACCCTTACCGCTCTTTCGGCACAGTTTTGGCTGCTGGCGTGCCGCTGGTCATTTGACGCACAAGGGGGTGCGTGCGCCGCGCCGTGGCCCCGTGCAAAGGCAGGGCGCAAGGCGCACAGCCATTTGACCCACTGAGGCGTTACAGTTTTAGATAAATTAGTCCCGAAGGCTTATCCCCTTTGTTCCGGCAAGACTACATGTTGAGGCGACAGAGTTGATGATTGTGGCCTGAGTGTCCAACCCGAAACTAATTGAGTGATAACAGTTAATTGTGATTCCGTCGGATTGTCAAAGAAACGAAGGAGGACACAATGGTCTGGACTGTTATCACCCGTGCCCAATATGATCGCCAAGAAGG